>CAZJUU010000136.1:0-4976 GCA_964549295.1 uncultured Candidatus Bathyarchaeia archaeon | reverse complement strand
AGATCGTTGACTAGTCTTCCATCGAAGTAGAGGTTTCCTGAAGTCTGTCTTTCAAGGCCGGCGATCATTCTCAAAGTTGTGGTTTTTCCACAGCCTGAAGGTCCCAATAGAATGAGAAACTCTCCATCGTCTATGTTGAGACTGAGATCGTCGACTGCGACTACATTCTGAAAATGTTTACAAATGTTTTCCAGCGCGATCCTTACCATTCTCTGCCCAGCCCTATCACTTATGTCAGGTTCTTCCGGAGCCTTTTACAGCAATTCCTCCAGCCACACCCCTTCTTATGAGGTCGGCAAATACGGCGTAGAGCGCGACGACGGGAAGCATTGACATGAATGTTCCTGCACTTAACGGGCCGTACTGGATCATGTATCCGCCTCTGAATATTGCGATACCTAAAGGCAAGGTAAACATCTCTCGTGACCTAGTCAGGATTAGAGGGTAGAAGAAATCATTCCAGATCCATATTCCCTCAATTATAAGGGCGGTGTAAACCGCCGGCATGGCCAATGGCAGCATTATCTTGCGAAAAGTCTGAAAAGTTGACAATCCGTCAACCCTAGACGAATCTTCCAGAGCACTGGGCAGCCCAAGAAAGGCTGCCCTAATTATTATGACGCAATATGGAAGGCATCCTGCAACGTAGACGAGTATCAAGCCGAGATGATTGTCAATCAATCCCATCTGATTTAGAAGAACATACAGTGGAATGATGAAAACCTGAGGTGCCATAAACATTCCTATGATGAGGAGATAGAATAGGATCCTTCTGCCAAAAATCGGTTTCGATAATGCGTACGCGGTTATTGGTGATATCAATGCAAGTATGACTATTGACGCTACAGTTATGATTGCCGAATTCCAAGCAGCCACACCCAAGTTGCCCTGCGTCCAGGCTACAGCATAATTCTCCCACGCTGGATTCGTTGGCATTCCCCAAGGGTCCGCAAAGATCTCTTGGTTAGTCCTCAGTGACATGAGGAATGTCCACAGGAACGGATAGATGACAATCAGGGTGCCAAGGAATATGACAGCGTAGGAGACGGCATTTGCAGAGATCTTCTTCAGGTGCGATTTCAACCCGCTCACTCCTTGGCGCGCACGGCTTTGATGTAGGTGAAAGTTATTATCAGCGCTACCACGAGCATCACATTTGCTATTGCACCACCATATCCTGCCTTTAACATTTCAAAGGCTGAGCGGTAAAGATATGACGCCAGAACCTCAGTCGAATATGCAGGCCCTCCACCTGTCATGACATAGATCAATTCAAATGTCTTGAAGGATGCGGTGATGATCAATATGAAACCAACAACGATGACCTCCTTCAGCATGGGCAGTATCACGCGTCTTATTGTCTGAAAGTCAGACAGACCATCGACTTTTGCAGAATCGTACAGGAACTTAGGAATAGTCTGAAGTCCAACTACGAAGAAGATGACGTATAATCCGAATCCCTGCCAGTTCATGACTAGCAGTATTGAGAGAAGAGCCGTTACAGGATTTCCTAGCCATGCCTGTTTGAGTGAACTCAGACTCAGGAGTCCGAGCAGATTATTCAATACGCCCATGGAAGGATCCAGAATCCAAGTCCAGATTGTTCCCACTATTACTAGAGAAGTCAGGTATGGAACTAGTACTACCGACTGAAACAGCCTGCCAGTCTTGTTGCGTCTGAAAGAAATCCAGGCTAATGCAAACCCAATCAACAATTGGGATACTACACATACCGCAGCTATGATGAGTGTGTTCTTGAAAGCTAGATAGAACTGCGGATCTGAAAAAAGGGTCACGAAGTTTCCTAGGCCTATGAACTCTTTTTGCGGAGAGACCCCGCTCCATCTAAAGAGACTCAGATAGATTCCTTGTATTATCGGATAGATTCTGAGAATGGTATATAATAGAACTGCCGGAACCAGCATCAGATACAGGGTTCTGGCAGTTCTCACGCGGTTTCCAGGCACTCACTTCGTACCTTTAAAGGATCTGGGCGTTACCGGGTCTTGCTACATGGGCAGTTTCTTGAGATCTTTCAACTCTTTTGCTTTGGCCTCTAGTTGTGCTGCAGCTTCATCGGGTTTCATTTGACCAAAGAATACTTTTGAGACGACCTCTCCGTATTTGCTTCCAAGCTCCGGCGGCATGTAGGTCTCTTTTCGGTAGACAAACGACGTCGACGCTTTCGCAAGCCTTTCTGCCTTCTCTGAGACTGGGTTGAGTGTTCCGCTTGGAATATCCACATTTAGGGAGATTGGGTTCCCTGTTTTCTTAGCATAGTCAATCATTACGTCTCTTGTGGCGAAGAGTCTCAGGACCGAAAGTGCAGCCTCTTTATTCTTTGAGCCCTTCGCAACGGCCATGCCTAGGGTATATGCCGAGATGTCGTCTTTCCCAGCGCCTCCCGGTACCACAGGGTAGGGGAGTATCTCGATTTCAATTCCCGGGAAGTCTTTCATTATTGGAGCTATAACCCACGTATAGATGCAGAGCATAGCTGCCTCGCCCATTCCGAAGGACTTCATGACGTCTGCATATTTGTACGCAGATGCACCTGGGAAGAAGGCTCCAGCATCTACCAGTTCTTTGAACTTATTGAAGGCATCTACAAACGGAGCATCGGTGAAGCTGTAGCCTGACTCACGGTTCAAAGTTTTGAGGAATCTATCTTGTCCCCCGATCCTTTCTATCAGGTAGTCGAGGTGATAGACCATGTGTCTGGGTACGTTACCTGAGATTGTTAACGCGTACATTCCCTTATCTTTGAACTTCTTCACAACATCTTTGAATTCATCCCATGTCCAAGTCTTCGTAGGAAGAGGTATTCCAGCTTTCTCAAAGAGCTTCTTGTTGGCGAGAAGCCAGCACGTATTCAACTCATAGGGGAGAGCGTAGGTTTTTCCGCGGAATGTATGAGCCGCTTTTGCTGATTCAGGAACTACTGCTTTAGCCCAGGCTTCGTTGAGAGAGGCAGTTAGGTCTTCTGTCTGTCCTTCGTCTGCAAGCGCCTTCAGCTGACCACCGCCGTAGGAGACGAAAATGTCTGGTGGTGATCCTGCTCCCATAGCAGCAGTCAATTTTGGAATGAAATCTGCGCCAGTATAGTGAGTTGCTTTTAGGGTAATATGTGGATACTGTTTGCTTATTGCTGTTCGGAAGTTGTCGAAGAACTCTTCCTGCGGCTTTTCTCCAGCGAATGATGTCCATAACTCAAGAGTTGCCGGGGAAGGTGGTGTCGTTGGCGTTGGTGTTGGAGTTGTCGGAGTTGGTGACGGTTTAGGTGTGGTTGGTGAGGGTGACGGAGCCGGCATTGTCGCATAGTATGCTCCTGCCGCAGCTCCTGCGACAACCACTACTCCTGCTCCCAGATATTTCAGAGACTTACGTCTCGTGATACTCTTTTCTGACAACGGACTTCACAGTTTTTTGGTTCGCTAGCGTGTATATAAGACTTTACAGTATAAGACTTTACAGGATTGAACGCGAATCGAGAGCTCTGTACAGGTGTTCACACGAGTTGTTTATGCTCTCCATACGCGTTCAAAGATAGTTATGAAATTCAGTCCGAGAATCTTCTCGATCTCCTGGTCAGAGTAGCCTCGTGAGATCAGCCCTCGCGTGATATTGAACATCTGCGAAGCGGTCTGTAGCCCTTCTGGAAATGCTGGCTCGGAGCTGCTGGCAACCTTGGCATTCCGTTTCACTGTGCCAACCGACATCGTGACCTGTAAGAATTCAGCCCAATCGGTGTAATCTGAGAAGTCTCCACCTACCCCAACATGGCCTACGCCAACTAGATCTGCAATATGGTCCACGTGATCCAGAACGTCCGCGAGCCTCGGATCTGTAGGCTTCACAAGAGTCGGATAGAAACAGATTCCTACTACTCCTCCTTTCTCTGCTAACGCGTGGATCTGCTCATCGGAAAGATTTCGAGGGTGATCGTAAATATGTTTTGAGTTAGAGTGAGAGCAGATAGGCGGATCTTTGCTTAGCTGTAAGACCTCATAGAAGCCAGCACTCGAGATATGAGAAAGGTCTATCAAGATATTGTTCTTATTCAGTTCTTCTACTAGTTCAATGCCAAATTCGCTCAGTCCGCAGTCTGTTCTCTCCATGCAGCCATTTGCCACCAAATTTCTATTGTTCCATGTGAGGGTGACAAGCCTGACTCCGAGCTGATGAAATGGATACACATAACTCACGTTGGTGTCAAATGCAGCAGTTCCTTCGAAGCAGTACACCAACGCGATTTTCCCTCGTTTCTTGGCCTCAATAATCTCTCCGGCTATCTTGGCCTGGAGAATGATGCCATCGCTTTCAGCAAATTCACTATGCATGAGTCCGATAGTCCTGAGTGCAATCGAGGAGGGTGGCTCAACTGCACCTTCGGCAAGACTGAAGTCATCCATCCATACGCTGACAATGCCTGCGTTGATTCCCCCCATCTTCCATTTTGGGGCGTGGAGTCGCTCGATGACTTTATTCTCCCCTCGGAGTCGTCGTCGCGCAACGTCAAGAGGCAAGTCGGAATGACAATCCAATACCAAGGATTTGCTGTGGATCTCTTTCGCTTTCTCTTCTTGCTGGGGAGAGAGGCTGAGCATGTTTAAGTCGCCGACTTAGGCTTACTGAAGAATTCCATAAATGCTTTTGTCTCGTCGCAAGGACTTTCGTTTAAACACCGCATCATCCTAGCAGAAACTGGGTCTTCGACTGGCAGCGCGAAGGTTCACTATCTCACCGAGCCAGTCAATGGCAAAATGTGGCTTCTATCTAAGATATGTGAGCAAAGATTAAAATATGAAACGCCCGAGATCTCGAAATCTGTTTGAAGGTGATCTATGATTGTCAAGCCTTAAGGGCAGAGATTACATCACGACGCAGGAATGGAGCAGAGAGGAACTAGATAGAGTTCTTGAACTCGCCGCAGATCTGAAGGACAAGCAGAAGAGAGGTATTCCACACCGATTACT
>CAZJUU010000135.1:3453-4993 GCA_964549295.1 uncultured Candidatus Bathyarchaeia archaeon | reverse complement strand
CACTGAAACAACTGGGAGAACATGGCTCCGAAATAGATGAAGTGAAGCGGACCGCAAGGATAAATGAGAATCTGGTTTCGTCCTGTCTGAAGAAAACGAAAAAGACTGCTATCTATGGTTCGCGGGCGGCTGAACGGATAGAAGTTGGCAAAGGAGACTTCGTCACATTATCATCTCCCGACAACATGTACGTGCTAGACATTGAAACCGGAATTCGGAGAGCTGGAACGATAGATGATTGCGCCAAGATAGCCAGACTTGTTGATGCGTTGGAGTTCTTCCATGTTTGCTGTATTCCAGTTGTGCCCAAGGAACCGCCTCCGCAACTCCGTAGTCTTTACGGCGCGTCTGAGGTGCTCAGAAACACGGGAAAGCATTGTCTGGTATGTCCAGGAGACGGTTTTGAAGCGAAATACTGTGTTCAACTAGCACAAACTGTTGCAGGTGGTGAAGCGGAACTCGCGAGGAATCCGCTTGCATCAACCGTGATATGTCCTTCCAGTCCTCTACATTTTCCACGGAACAGTGTTGAGGTATTAAGGAGTTTTGTTAACGCGGGACTCCCGATCGTGATCTTGCCTGCTCCGCTCGCTGGTGTTACCGGCCCCGTCACCATGGCCGGAAGCCTAGCAGTGGCAAATGCTGAGGCTTTGGCGGGGATTGTTATCGCTCAAATCCTCAGAGACGAGGCACCTGTTGTTTACGGAGGCAGCAGCATTCCCTTTGATATGCGACACGGAATACCCGTACACGGATCGGCAGAGTACGGACTCTTTTCCGTAGCAGCGACGCAGTTGGCAAGATTCTACAGCCTTCCATCCTATGTAGGAGGCGCAGCGTGCAATGCCAACGTTTTCGATGGCCAAGCAGGATATGAGAAGATGTTCACAATGCTGCTACCGTATCTTGGAGGCGTCGACATGATAGTTGACGCTGGACTCAATGCCAATTCTCTGATTTCATATGATGAGCCCGTCATTCAGAACGAGATATCGGCTATGGTAATGCGCATATGCAAGAGATTTGACGTTAGCGATAACACTCTTGCTACTGACGTAATAGCGGAAGTTGGTATTGGAGGCAACTATCTTGGACAGAAGCATACACGTGATCATGCATGGTTAGAATTTGGAAAAGCGTTCTTGAGCAATCGCGCCTCATACGAGCGATGGTTCGAAGATGGCGCCAAGGAAATTGGAAAGAAAGGTATTGAGAAGGCTAAGGATATTCTCGCCAAACACAATCCTCCTGAAATCGATCCAGAAATCGACCGAGAAATAGTGGAGATATTGAATCAGGCAAAGAAGAGAATTGAATTGAGCTGAAGCAATTCCGCAGCATGTGTAACATTTTTGAACAAAGTTACATTTCCGTCTTGTTTGGCAGGTTAGTCTTAAATACAAAGTGGATGTCAGTCTGAAACTAGTAGGACGGCTGAAGGCTGTTCTATGAAAAAATAGAATAGAGGAAAGAAAATGGCTTCTGAAAAGAAACCCGTCTTTATTCGAGCAGCTTCAGGTCTAGTAAGAACAATGAGTCT
>CAZJUU010000135.1:0-3443 GCA_964549295.1 uncultured Candidatus Bathyarchaeia archaeon | reverse complement strand
TCTGGAACAGCTTGGCTCAAGGAATCGGGTTTGGAACCATCGCATACACGGCACCCGCAATGTGTGGACTTCTTCCAGGAACAGATTATACTATTGCATCTATTCTGACCATTATCGCAGGCGTCTCCGTAACACTCACGTACGCTCATTTCATTGCAGCAATGCCGCGCTCAGGAGGCGAATACGTCTTCCTTAGCAGAATCGTACATCCATTCGTTGGGTATTTCATGAACTGGAGCATGGCATGGCTTTTCATATTGGCTATGGCAATTAACGTCATCATCGGGGGAAGTATGCTTGTATCACTGGCTGGCATATACATGGCAGTGCCTGATTTCTGGTGGACAGCTCAGGGCCAAATGGTACTTGGAGTCGTTCTGAGCGTAATCGGACTTGTCATCACGCTAGCTGGAATGCGTTGGTACGTCAGATTCCAGAACTTTGCAGCGATAGTATCATTCATATCCATCGTGCTGTTCATTGCGGCATTTGCGTGGCTGGGTAATCCGCAGAATTTCGCGAACGTGTTCAACACCGCAGCTGCGCCCTATTACACAGACATAACCACAACACCCTACGACTATATCATTGAGGCGGCGAAAGCGGCTGGGTGGCGACCATTTCTGGAAGCGCCTTTCAGTTGGAGCAACACTGTCGGAATGATGGTTGTCTATGGATGGGCTGGGCTCTTCACGGTTGCGACATTCTCTTCATACATAGCTGGAGAGATGAAGAACGCTGAAAGTGGGAGGACTCAGGTGTTGGGACTAACTGGAGGATGGCTGTTGGGGGCTTTGTTGACAATTGGGCTAGGATATCTCATGCTTGCAGTTATCAGCCCCGACTGGCTTGGCGCAGGTTACTACACCCAATGGGATCCCACCGTGTTCAGAATGCGAGTAGGAGCAGTTGGATTCCCGTTTCCATTGCTACCCTACCTCATCGACAAGACCGCAGCGGCTTTCATCATATTCGGCTACATGCTTCTCGCGCTCGTCTGGTATATCATGGATTTGATCATGATAAGCAGAAACATGTTTGCATGGTCTTTCGACAGAATCTTTCCAACCAGAATCTCCAACATCAACCCACGTCTCAAGATCCCACTGAACGCAATAGTGCTAACGTTCATCATAGGCCTAATCTTCTCATTGGTATACGCGTCTGGATCTACAGGATACTTCTACGCTCTGCTCTCCGCAGCAGGCTGGTTAGTGTACACGACTTTCGTTGTAGTCGGATTGACTGCTATAGTCTTCCCCTTCACTAGAAAGAAACTGTACGAACTTATGCCACTCAAATCCAGTATCGGACCCATCCCGACGCTGACGGTACTTGGAATAATAACTGTGATATTCTTTGGAGCGATGGCCTCAGTATACGTATGGTGGTCAGATTACGCGATAGTCCTCGGAGTCTGGTCGATACAGACTACGATGCTCATAGGCATTATCTACATAGTAGCTATTCTTGTGTACTTTGGATCTAGAGCTTACTGGAAGGCAAAAGGCGTCGACCTAGAAGCCGCAGCAAAGGAGATTCCTCCAGCATAGAATCTCCTTCCTCCCCTCTTTTCAAGCCTTATAAGATAGCTTTTTTCCTATTGCGATCTATTTTCCGGTGAATAGGATGACAAAACTGTTCTTCGCCACAGATGTGCATGGATCGGACGTTTGCTGGAGAAAACTGGTGAGCGCGGGAAAATTCTACAAGGCAAACGTGGTGATCCTGGGAGGCGACATGACAGGCAAAGAAGTAGTTTCCCTCGTGAAACAGCCAGACGGAACAGTGGTCTCTGATTTCCTTGGTCTTCAGACGATACTGAAAAGTGAAGAAGAACTGAAAATTCATGAGAAACGAATCAAGGACACTGGATACTATCCCTTCCAAGCTACGCCTGAGGAAATGTTCGAATTATCAAAAGACCAAGTGAAGGCCAGCGCAGTCTTCAAGAAGCTTATGCTTCAACGTGTGGAAGAATGGGTTGAAGTTGCCGAGAAGAACCTGAGGGAAACAGGAATCAAGTTCATCGTCGCCCCGGGCAATGATGACAGCCCCGCTATCGATCCGATTCTCGACGCTTCTGATATCGTGGAGAGAGCTGAGGGAAAGGTCTTGGAGATTGATGGACATGAAATGCTCAATTCCGGCTACTCAAACATTACGCCATGGAAAACGCCCAAGGAATGCAGCGAAGAAGAATTGAAAAAGAAAATCGAAGAGATGGCGTCACAGGTAAAGAACCCGAGAACCAGCATTTTCCAGCTTCACGTCCCACCATACGGCACTGGAATCGACGATGCACCTGTACTTGACAAAGATCTCAGACCAATCAAAGGAGGCACCATCCGAGGACCAGCTGGAAGCACAGCCGTCCTTGAAGAAATACAAAAGTACCAACCTCTGCTTGGATTGCACGGACATATCCATGAGTCAAAAGGATCCACGAAGGTCGGAAGAACCCTCTGTGTCAACCCCGGAAGCATGTATTCAGAAGGTGTGCTTCAGGGCGCATTGATAGAAATGGACAATGATAAGATAAAGACTCAGATATTTACCTCAGGTTGAAGAGAGAATATGCGCTGGAGAATGAACAGTAACCGATTTGACATTTATGTCGCGGGAGAGTGAGTGAATTGGTGGAAGAAGGCCCATCGAGCAAATACATTGAGAAGGCGTTGCTGATCATTGGCGAAGCAGAGAAGAAAGGAGTACCCATGAAACTGATGGGGTGCGTTGCTGTTAAATTGCATAGTGGTGCGTGGAGTCAGTTCCATGAGAATGTGATGGAGAGACATGCAACAGACTTGGATTTCATGACCTTGTCAAAGCATAGGGGCAAAGTCATTGAAGTCTTGCAGAGTCTCGGATACGGCTCCATGAGAACTACAACTCCGCAGGAAGACAGGCTCATCTATGTTGATAGGGACAACATGCATGTGGACATTTTCTTTGACAAGCTATCGATGTGTCATGTCATAGATTTCAGAAATCGACTTGAGGTCGACCCTCGAACCATTTCACTCAGCGATATTCTGTTGGAGAAACTCCAGATAGTGAAGATCAATGAGAAGGATATCAAAGATGTTATGATATTGCTGAGAGAACATGAAGTCGGAACACAAGAAGACGAAACCATAAACGGAGAATATGTTGCCAAGCTCTTCGCCGACGACTGGGGATTCTACTATACCGCAACAACAAACCTCAAGCTGATTAGGGACAGACTGAACGAGAAAGAGTACAGGAACATATTCAAAGAAGAAGATGTTGCCGACGTGAGAAAGAAGATAGACAAACTGCTGGATATGATAGAGAAAGAGCCGAAATCGCTAGCTTGGAAAATGAGAGCCCGCACAGGACCCAAGAAGAAATGGTATCAGGAAGTGGAGGAAGCCCAAGTCGGTGGCGAATTAGAAAAGGAATTGGCTAAACTCCTGAAG
>CAZJUU010000134.1:0-5029 GCA_964549295.1 uncultured Candidatus Bathyarchaeia archaeon | reverse complement strand
CTGTATTCTTTGATGAACGAGTCAATGACAGCATTAACGTCGTCTTCATCTTTCACAAATACTGTCGGAGATGCTGTCCTTTTCACATTTAGCTGACCGCCGAACTTCATATCGAGTTCGAGATTCCATCGTATTTTTTCCAGTGGCAGCCCCTCGGCTTCAAAATCGCGGTAGGCTCTTTCTTGCAGTGCCCGCACCATCGAATTGAATTCTTCATAGTCGCTGAACAGTTGCTTTTTGACGGGATCTAAGACCACAATATGCTTTGACTGCTCATAGATATGCATCATGTCCATTATGGATGAGCCGAATGCACAGAAGATTGGCGCGAATGAGAAAGTTACTATTCTGTCAGCGCCTATGTATTTTTCGTAGCCACAGCAGTGTGTGGGTCCGCCGCCTCCGTAGGCGAAGAGGACGAATTCTCTGGGATCGTATCCGCTGAGCACGGTTTCTCGGTATATTTCGTTTCCCATGTTGCCATCGATTATGTCCTTCATCAGAACAGCTGCCTTTTCGACTTCAATACCCCGTGGCTCCGCTATTTTCTTTCTTATGGCATCGACGGCTTTCTTCCTATTCAGTTTCTTTTTGCCTCCGTGGAAGTATTCCGCGTTTAAGTATCCAAGAACTAGATCCGCGTCAGTTACAGTTGGTTCTTCACCACCTTGGTCGTATGCTGCGGGACCTGGGATTGAACCCGCGCTTTCCGGGCCAACCTCGATTCGATTTCCGAGTAGTGGGTTGAGTCTAGCAATGGATCCTCCACCTGCGCCTATAGATTTCGTCTCCAACATAGTCTGGTCCACGAGCCATCTGTCAATAACCGGCCTGAATGTGTAGAAGCGTAGGCTGCTCTTGGAGATTATTCCCAAGTCGAAGCTTGTTCCTCCCATGTCTGTCACCACGACGTTGTTGAATCCGTAGAGTTTGCCCCAGTAGTGACCGCCTATCAAACCCGAAACAGGTCCTCCGTTGTAGGTTTGCACGGCTGCTGTGCGGAAAACTCTCGCCATACCGCCTGTATTGTGAACCATGACTATGGGTTTCTTGTATCCCATGTCTCTCAGCGAGTCTGAGATGCTTATCAGGTCTTCACTCATGTTCTGGTGAAGATAGGCGTTCAGGAGGGTGGTCATAGCTCGAGTGTACTCAAAACGTTTTGGCACCACATCACTTGACAGAATTATTGGTACATTTCCAAGGTAGCTTTCAGGATATTCCTCAAGAAATATCTCTCTTATCCTTCTTTCATGGATGGGGTTCAGGAAAGAGAATAGAAGGCAGACTACGATGGTTCTTGCTCCTCTGTCGACCAAATATTGCAGTTTGTCTCTTGCATCATCTTCATCCAGCGGTCTGATGATTTTACCTTGGTAGTCTATTCTTTCTTTTATTCCAACGACCATGTTCCTTTGCACCAGAGGTTCCGCTCTGGAAGCCCTGGCAAGGTTCCTTGCCTCCTTCTGAGTCAGTCCGTCTGTCCATGCACTGCCTTTGCCTACGAAAGTAGTATCCTCGAAGCCCTCGGTTATCACAAGCCCGATGAATGGCCCTTTTCTCTCCAGAAGTTTGTTCATGGCAATTGTGGTCGAGTAAATGATTGATTCCGTGTTCTTCAGCATCTCTTCCTTTGAGATCTTCAGTCTTCCAGCGCAGTCCTCGATGCTCTTTAGAAAACCGACCGACAGGTTGTATGGAGTGGTGGGGGTTCTTCCCGTTACGTAGCTGCCATTGTAGACTGTGAAGCAGTCTGTGAACGTTCCGCCTATGTCGATGTGAATCTTGTATTTCATGGTAGCTCACGCCCTTCCGTGTTTCTTCTTAAGCGCGTCTAGATCCAGCTCTATATCATGAGTCAGAGGATGACCTGGAGGTAATACTTCAATCTCGAACATTGTTCCGCAACTTGGACAATAGAATTCTATGAATCTACACCAATCTGGGTCGGGCGAGAAATTGTATTTTGCATCTACAATTGGTCTGTAGATCGTTCTTGGATCTCGTTCGTAGACTAGGCAACCTTTCTTGTAGTTCTCTCTTGCTGATCCCAGTTCATACCCACACTTATTGCAGCACCAAGTTTCTTTTTCTAGGTCCACATCTAGATATTCAGTAATTCTTACCTTCATGTGATCTCACCTTGTCTTCTCGACTTTTCCATTCAAATACTTGTCCACAGTGTATTTCCATCCGTCTGGGAGAGCAACTGTCGTATCTTCGCTCTCGATTATGGCTGGTCCATCAATGACGTTACCACATTCCAATAGTTTCTGTTCGTAGATGCATGTCTGTTCCATTCCGTTCTTCCACCAGACTTCCCGCTTAGTTTTGAAAGTCTTCTTCGGATCTTCTCCAGATGATTTGTGAGTTGGAATCTTGTAATGCGGCATCTCGTATGTAGCTCTTAACCTGAACAGTTCCACCCAAACATCCTTCTTGTCACCACTGCGCAGCTTCTTCACAATTGAATTCATGTCGCCTATACTTCGAATCCGTCTCGGACATGAGTCTACGGAACATCTACTTGAACCCGTTCTCATTTCTAGTGCCAGTTTGAGCTTTACGCTTGACCCCTGAAAACCTTCTCCCCTCATGTCTCTAATAGCCGCTTTTTCCAGCTTCTCTACTACGTTGTTGAATCTGTCAAAGTCATCCAACCAAGTGCCACTTTCGCTTCGTAGTTTCACGGGACTGAACTCCTCGTAGACATGTAATATGTCCATGTTTGCCGCGCCATACGCACAGAACACAGAACTCAGGTTGAATGCGTACACCGTCGAGATGCCTAGTGAGTTTGCTATCGAACAGCAGTGGCATCCTCCTCCGCCGCCGAAGCTGAATAGTGTGAAGTCTCGTGGTCGGAAGCTTCTCTCTGTCATCAGTTTGCTGACCTCCTTACTGTCGTGTTCCTCCAATTCACGTTTGATTCGGTAAGCGGCTTCTTCTATTTCGACTCCCAGAGGTTCTGCAATGTTCAACTTGATGGCATCCATTGCGGCGTTCCTAGAGAGTACCCTCTTACCTCCAAGAAAGTAGTTTGGATCTATCACTCCTAGGAGAACGCCAGCATCGGTTGGGGTTGCATCGACTCCGCCGAGGTCGTAGCATGCTGGACCCGGCATAGCTCCAGCACTTTCAGGACCGACGGTCAGCACGCCCTCATTTACCCTTGCGATTGACCCTCCACCACCACCGACACTCACAACGTCAACCATCGAAATATCAACAGGAATGCCTTCTATGACCGATTCGCCGAGATACGAGTACTTGCCACCTTTGATGAAGCTAATGTCCGTGCTTGTGCCTCCAATATCAATACCTGCAACGTTTCTCAGCCCGTACATCTTGGAGATCGTGTTCATGGCAAATACTCCGCTGGTTGGACCGGAGCCATAACTGTCAATCGCCTTTGCTTTCGCGAGTCTTACGATTCCACCACTATTCAGAACGATGAAGAGTGGCTTCTTGTAGCCCTTATTCTGGAGGTTGCCCTCAGCCTTGTACAGATACAAGGCTAGGTCTCTATGCAGGTACGCGTTCAACAATGTGGTATTGGTTGCCAAGTAATCGTTTGGTCGTTTGCTGATCTCTGTACAAAGTAGCACGGGAACAGAACCCAAATAATGAACCGGCATAGCTTCACGAATTATTTCCTTGGCCCGTTCTTCATTTCGCGCATTGTAGAATGCATTCTTCAAGCTTACAACTACTATTCTAGCACCGTTCTCCAGAAGGTATTCGAGAACGTTCTTAACCTCTTTATCATCTGGAGACCTAATCAGTTTTCCTTTCGAATTGATTTCCTCTTCTATTCCCACAATCATGTTCGGTTGGATGATGAAGTCCAGTACCATATGCTTCTGATCAGAATCGGAATAGAGACTCTTTTCGTAACCTTTGGTCACTATAAGGCCCAACTTTGGGCCTCTCTTCTGGATTAGAGCATTAGACCCAATGGTTGATGAGAATTTTATCGCTTCAGTCACCTTCAGCATGTCCTCAACTTTGCTGAACCCCAGTTTACTGGCTCCTTCTTCTATGCACTTCTGAAAACAAACCGTGAGGTCGTGAGGTGTGGTGTCTACTTTCGTCTTCTCTACGCGTTTGCCATAGCAGAAGAAGCCATCAGTGAACGTCCCGCCTGTATCCATACCTACAACTACTTTATCTGTCATGGTTATGCCATCCCGCCAGAAACATTTTCGATAACTGCTCAACTGTAAATATATATGGCTTTTCAAGAAGGTGTCGAAACTGTATTGAGATCTCGAGTTTCAAAGGGTCCAAAGAAACTCGGTGACTAGTTGCATGTTCTACATACAACTGATTCCGAAACATACAATCCATTCTCAGGCAGTCTTAACATGAAGGATGTGCCTGTGTGTGCCGACTAAATGCAGCAAGATTAGAGTATTCACGTGGTCTTGTGCTATACAGTGAGAATGGATACACATGTTACGGATCGATCATGCATGAATCCTATGTTATGCTGCAGACCTACTGTCGCACCTTGCCTTTGCCTTTGACCGGTTTCTCCTCGCAGTTGGTGGAACAGCTCGTTTATCTGAGCTACACCTGTTGCACCCAGTGGATGCCCCTTACATAGTAATCCTCCACTTGGATTCATGGCAACCTCTCCCTCAAGTTCAGATCTTCCGTCATCGATGAATTTGCCTGCCTGCCCCTTCTCGCAGAAGCCAAGATCCTCATATTCTATAAGTTCAGCAATAGTGAAGCAATCGTGAACCTCTGCAACATCAACGTTTTCAGGTCTTATCTCGGCCATGTCATACGCCTTTTTCGAAGCCAGCCTAGTTGAGGTAAACTCTGTGAGATTCTCTGTCTTGCTGGACGTGGCGTTTGCTACTCCGGCCACGTACACAGGACGGTCAGTATATTTTTTCGCCAGCTCTTTTCTGCAAAGTATGACCGCCGCAGCTCCATCTGTGATTGGACAGCAGTCCAGCAATCCCAACGGCCAAGATACAAAAGGAGACTCTAGAACTTGTTCAACAGTTACTCTGGA
>CAZJUU010000133.1:0-5031 GCA_964549295.1 uncultured Candidatus Bathyarchaeia archaeon | reverse complement strand
AGATTCGGGAAATAGAATATACATGTCAATAGATGTCATCTACAAATTCTTGCTTACATGTCTTGCACTAACGGCTCTTCTCATGGTAGGTCAAGCAGCCGTTCTCGCGATATTGCGACTGATGTTTCTCGCAAACATCAACATGCCTTCCATATGGAACCTATTTGTCCTAGTGTTTCTGGCAGTCATAACAGTCTTCGCGTACTTGCTCAGAGCCGTGCTTCATCACAAGTTTGATCTTGATCCCCCAGAGGTAGATTGATGTGACAATTGAAGAATGTGACCAAGATTCCAAACACGAAGAAGTAATCTTCGACACTGCTAGACCATGGTGGCTGAAACACAGATGGTTGAAATGGGTCAACTATCTCGCACTTGTGGCAGCAGACGAGAACTATGCAAAGTGGAAGCGGTCGAAGGTTTCAAGACGAAAGTATCTGAAGATGCTTGACAGACTGGACAAGGACTATTCGTCTGAGAAATTCTCAATTAGGAAACTCATAGGAAGAGAGAAGGAACTTAACCTGCTCTTGAACGCTTTCAGATTCCATGTCCTGCGACATCCGAAGTTTCTGAAATGGTTTGGCAAAGAGGACTTGCCCAAGGCCTTCTGTATTACAGGCGAAAGTGGAGCTGGAAAAACTTTCATCGCGATGGTTGGTCTAAGACAAATGATTCTTGAGGCCAATCGTACCGGTCTACAGGTCTCCCCGATAGTGATCAGAGGCGCCGATGTTTATTCAGAATTCTATGGAAAGAGCACTAAGCAACTGTCAAACATACTGAAACAGGCTACGACCACGCCTTCCGTGGTCTACATTGATGAGTTCCAGAGCTTTGGTAGGAAAGTCCGAGGCGAAACATCTGCTGACATGGAAGACACAAGAGTACAGGACGAATTGAACAGATGGTTGGATACAGTACTCAGCAATGACTCGCGTACACTGGTGGTAATGGCGACAAACGCGTATGAAACGACGCGAGAAGATATCCGGCGAAGATTGGTACGAATCAATCTTGACGCTGGCATGACTCGAGAAATGCTTCTTGCAATAGTCCAAGCCAATCTCGACAAGTATTCTTGGAACCGAGTGTCGTCGGAGGAAGTTCTGAAGACGCTGGAAAGACATGCAGCTATTCGACGAAGAGGAAGTGTAACACCAAACGACATCGCGACAGTATTCAAAGAAGTCAGAAGAAGAAAAGAGGAATCTCTGAGAGAGAGTACACGGGATCGTGGGCCATTTGATCTCAAATCCGACAAACCAGTGTATGAAGTCTTTCCGGAAGACTTTGAATCCGCAGCGAGTGTTATGAAGTTCTACTCAGATCAGCAGAAGGCGCAGCAGGTCACGGATGCTGTATGTGTGGAGAGACCTGATCGAAAACGCTCAGACATTGGAGGTCTACATGATGTCAAGAACAAGCTTCTGAATCAAGTGGCATTGGCTCTTAATCCGAATATGTCGGCGTTGGGACATAGGGCGAACAATCGGTTCATGCTTCTTGGCCCACCGGGCACTGGTAAGACAACACTCGCACTAGTTGCGGCTGCCGAGAATCAAGTCTGCTTCATAAAAGTTCGTGGAGGAGAGCTCATGAGTGGTGCTTCATTTCAGGGCGAACCTGAAAAGAGAATAAATGATCTATTCGCTTTGGCTCGTCAGAAGGCACCCTGTATTCTGTTCCTTGACGAAGCGGATGCTATCTTCTGGGGAGCGGATCCGTCGAGCAACAAGCTTCTTGCGCAGGTGAAGGCTGAGCTTAGTGACCTAGAGTCACGTGATAGAGTGGTAGTGATAGCAGCGTCGAACAAGGAGCAGTTTATAGATCAAGCTACACGAGATAGGTTTGAACCAAACATATACTATGTTCACCCCCCACTGAACGAATCGGAATGGAAGGAAGTTGTTGAAATTCATCTGAGAGCGTGCGAGAAGTATCTTGAGAAAGATGTTGACGCATCAAAGATCACCAGTCTGCTAATGCGGCAACGTGCGATGAGTCCTCGCGGTGTTGCAGAGACAATTGCTGAGGCTCATAGACTGTGGGCGTCTGAGCTGAGTGCCGCTTGGGAACTCGAGACCGCGAAGAAAGACGTGAACTCGGAGAAGATGCATGAGGTTCTAGAAAAGTACGGAGAGGACTTGAACAGACTGTGTAGTATTCTGGGAACTGCTTCACCAGTGTCCTTAGAATCGCATATCACCACCTTGACTCCAGAAACGTATAGAATGCGTTTATCTCATTTTGTCACTGCGATTGAGAATCTTGAGACTTTAGAAGACAAGAATCGCAGAGAGGCTGAAGAAGCTCTAATCTCAACGAATCCTCCAGCCGGGGTTTCGCATGGACTGTACACGACTGATAGAGGTGATGGCGGCATCTTGGCAATTCAATGCACGGTCAGACCTGCAATTCCAAGTGAGAATCATATTTCCGTGACTGGTCAAGCGACGTCCGCAATCATCGGCCAACTATCCGTTCCGGACTGTTCGGTAGTACAAAGCGCGGAAAACGCGGTGGAAGCAGCTGCGGCATGGTTATGGGAGAAGAGCAGAATCAATCTAGGCGCATATCACATGCATTTTCAGATTCGTAGTCTTCTCGAGGGTGCACCTGGGCAAGGCGTTTCAGGTCCAAGCGCAGGTTTCGCTATGTTCGCCGCTTTGCTATCCGAGCTTTCGAAGGTGCCAATAGCAGGTTCAAAGGTGATGACTGGCACAATAGGTGTGAAGCTTGACATCGGACCTGTAGGAGGACTTGGTGGATCGGGAAGGGAGCGTGGAAAACTGATTGGAGTTCTCAAGACACAGAAGGTAAGAATCACCGACCTCTTCCTTCCTCAGGCTAACTGCCGAAGTGCTGTTGATGAGATGCAGATGCTTAGAGATGAAGGCTTGGCGATTCATCCAATGACCAATGTGGACAGCTCAGTCTGTCAGCTAATTGGCGTCAGCGAAGGTGAGCTTCTAGCTAGGATCAGAGAACGATTTGAGGCCGATCGTCAAAATGGGCTTGCGTTGACTGCAAAAGTTACCTGATTTTTGACAGTCGGTACCATATTTAAGCCCGTTCGCTTGGGATTGACTGTGCACGGAAGTTTGAACGCACGAATACGGGTCGGGTGGATACCCATCTCATTAAAGTTTGGTACTCGTCTTGCTGGTTTGTATACAAAGAAAGATACAAAACAAGACTTAACCGACGTTCGCGCTGGTTGCTATTCCGTTCACATTTGCACGAACGATCTGGTCAAGTCGGTGCATAGATTGGAGTATTTCAAATCACAACGTCTCATGAGGAAGTGTCCCCGCTGTCTAGACGGGCGTCTTCGACTCTCGGTATTGGAAATCTTCGATAGAGGTGCATTCTCATCGAGAGCACGCGCCTTCAAACGAATAACTGCCCACTGCGAGGCATGCGGGCCCGTATCCTTCGAACAACAGGTAAAGTGTCCAACATGTAACCATGGAAACGTCAGAACATGCTCAGCGGGATCCATACGGCCAGGATCGCATGATGGAATACAGTATTTGATGCGATGCAAGAGCTGTGGGCTAATCTGGAACGTCTCGTTCAAGAACTTCGAGATTAAGGCGGCAGACAGCTTAGTACCTCAGACCGGGAAAATAGAGTCAGCCGTGGCTATCGTGAAGAAGCCCTGAGAACCTATACGTTAAGACCCAATGTTTCCTTCAGATTCTTGTATCGATTCCTTACTGTTACCTCTGTTACGTTGGCGACCTCAGCGATCTCCTTCTGCGTCTTCTTCTCTCCCTCAAGAACACAAGCTACGTACAGGGACGCTGCAGCCAATCCCATTGGATCCTTGCCCGCAACCATTCCTCTCTTGCGGGCTTCTTTCAGAATGTCGAAGGCTCTTCTCTGAGTCTGCATGGAGATGTCAACCTTTGAAGCTATCTTAGAGACGCATTTTACTGGGTCTTCAACAGGCATCTTCATGTCCAGTTCTCGTAGTAGAAGTCTGTAGCATCGAGCCACATCCTTCTTCCTGATTCTACTTGCAGATGAAACCTCCTTCAACGTTCGAGGAGTCTCCGAATGTCTGCATGCAGCATATAGTGAGGCAGCGGCTATGGCAGCTATTGACCTACCCCTTACAAGGCCACTGTCTAGAGCTTTCCTGTAGATTACCGCCGCTCTCTCCTTAATCGGGGCGGGGACATGAATTCGATCGGTTAACCTGTCAAGCTCCGCCATGGCCTGTGCTAGGTTTCTATCTACTGAGGAATGAACTCTCGTTCTAATCTGCCATTTTCGAAGTCTCAGCATCTCTAGTCGACGTGCTAAGGGAAGTTGTCTTCCAAATGCATCACGATTGACATGATCAATAACCGTTGACAAGCCCTTATCATGAATCGAGAAAGATGTCGGAATTCCAACCCTTCCTCGCTGTTCTTTCTCCTCTTTCGTGAAGGCCCTCCATTCTGGGCCACGGTTGATTGCATGTTCACTAAGGACTAGACCACAAGATTGGCAAATGACCTCGCCAAGGTCATAGTCCTCAACCAAGTTTGGACTGCCACATTCAGGGCAGTTCGTCACTTTCATTAATCTTCTCTGTGACACTTTCATTTCCAGCTCTCAACGTAGGTGGTGCGTTAAGGCCATCAGCTACTCAGAACCCGACGGATCTGGGTGAGAAACAGTCATCTGACCCAAAGCCTTTTATAGGGATGTATAAGATCTATTTAAACCTTTACTATGCAAAACCGCCGAAATTGGCAACCAACGCCTAACAGAACCCAAAATCAGACCCGCCGCTTGTCAAATTCGGCAAAACAACAGCGACTCACACAACGACGCAAAATAAAAGACTTAAACCATGGCTGAGATGTGTACCCGCAGCCCGGATGTTTGATGCAGCCCGGTGGAGGAGTAAGACTCCGCCGACTGTAGCGGCCAAGCATAGCGTTGGCGCAGGCCACTATTAGGCTCTGGATCCGCTTTGGGAGAAGAAACCCGCCGACGGGAGAAGCGCTAGGTAATCCCGAATTCGAATCTCCC
>CAZJUU010000132.1:0-5069 GCA_964549295.1 uncultured Candidatus Bathyarchaeia archaeon | reverse complement strand
CAGGAATCTATCGTGACATGCCCGACGGCTTAACAGGAGCTAAACTTTAGCCCCCCCACACACACACACACAAGAAGTCGCGGGCGCTAACATCGAATATAATGCCAGACAAGCCACTGATTTGCTAGTGGTAGCGTTTCCGCAGTTCCGGGATTATTTCTCGCGCTATTTGTTCGAATATAGGGATCTGTTCATCGACGTAAGGATAAGGGAGCATGAATTCAGTTATGCCAGCATCAAGGCATCGTTTCACTGCATCAACAAATACGTCGGTTGATTTGTACATGGTTATTGGCCCCCACTTTGTTACTGCTTGCCATTCGAACATTGTGTACGAACGACGAAGAGCCTTTGGATCGCGACCCATTTCAGCGCAGTACTTGTCCAGCAACTTATTCTTACTTCGTATTCCCTCCAGATCATCTTCAGATATGCCCCCTATCCCGTTCCACATATCGGCGTATCGTGCCGCATGCTTTAGCATCAACGGTCGCATCGCTGCGATTGTGATAGGTGGTCGAGGCTTCTGCACTGGAGGTGGGTGCATGTGAGCTTCTTCCAATCTGTAGTACTTGCCGTGATAGGTTGTAACAGGATTACGAAGTAGTAGATCTACGATTTCCACATATTCGCCGAACCGTTCCACGCGTTCACGACGTGTCGGGTCCTCAATGCCTGTCATCAAATGGCCAGGATCCCCGTAGACACCTGTTCCTAGTCCAAGTTCCAACCGACCGTGCGAGATGTGATCAACGGTGAGTGCTTGTCGGGCAAGCCAAGCGGGATTTCGCCAAGTTATTGCCGTTACGCCGGTCCCGATTCGTATCCTGGAAGTCTGAGTGGCTAAGCTGGACAGAGTTGTCCAAGCCTCAAACCAGGGCATGTCCACGTATGGACGAAACCAAACCGTGAAGTGATCCGCGAGCCAAATGCTATCGAATCCGACTTGTTCAATGAATCGCCAGCGCTTCACTAGAGTTTCCCATGACCTGTTCTGGACAGTGCCAACCCCAAATCGAATCAAATGGCTCATGCTGACCCAGTCACACCAATTCCAGTATGCACAAAAAGTATAAAACACTTTGGTACCACATAAACCGCAAGCCGATGCGCGCACTTGCTGCTTCACAGGCCTGCTCTATAGGCCAAGATATACTCTTGCAGCCGCGCGCGCTGGGCAGGGACTGTGCCTAGTATTGTCCGTGCCACGACCTAAGCGAGCGCTATCCTAGGATGCCAGATCTCCTTTTCGTTTCTGAGGTATTTGGCGAATAGCAGTGCTTCCTCGGTGATCAACGTCTCAATGGTCTGCCTCTCTCCTATCTTCATCCTTGGAATTTCAACTGTTGATTCGCAAAAGTCATCGAGCTGTTGCATCATGTCTTTTGTCTTGTCGTCATTAAGGTACTGCCTCTTCCCCTTCTTGTTTCTCGATAGAATCTCAGTCTTTGTCGTGAAATCCTTTGGTGTTAATTGCTTGCTGTAGCTGATAACAAAATCGTCAATGAGATAGCGATAGATCTCCTGGAAATCACAAACAAGGCTGGGCTTGCCGTACTGCACTGAATGGAGAAAGCCCAGGAAAGGCTCCAGCTTGGCATTTACGAGAGCCTGGTGAACCTTCCATGACAAAATCTCATAGGCCAGGTTGAATAGGTTGTTGATTCCATCATAGGCCATGAATTTCTTCCTATTCTCTGGTCTTATCTTCTCAGGCAACATGCTGAAGATCTGAGGGAAATAGAGTTCGTCATATTTTCCTTCAATCGAAGTAAGCTTCTTCCTTGCATCTTCTAAGGTTTCGAATTGCAGTCTTTCGATATTCTGCCTTCCGTTGTAGGTCCTCAATCCATATTTTCTCAGTATCGAGTTCCGACCTTCTAGCTTTGAAGTAACAAGCTGTTTTGCGATCTCTATGCCCTTGCCATTCTTGGTTGCTTCGTATTGAGCTATTCTGGTTTCAACATGAGAATCATCATCAAGACTCCTGAGCATGGCTACGGGTCTGCCTTTCTGCGTTGTAATCAGTACATCGATATTCCAGAAACCACAGGAAGCCAGTGCTCCGGTTGAGACCGCGTTTCCGCTCTTCAACACTATCTCACCTATCTCTTGCTCAAATAGTGGGTAGCGCTCAAGAGTGTCCTTCTTTCGCTTAACGACAAAACAGCCTTTCTCCATTCCTAGATAGGACCCATGACCATTCAATGCAAGCTTCAATACTCTGGAACCATGAACCATAGTTATCCCTCCACAAGCCGTTTCTTTAGGACTTCTATTTCTCGAAAGACTTTCTTTCGGTACTCCTCATCCTGTAGGCATCGCTGAATCAAGATTGATGTCAGAATTCTCATTTGATTGCCTTGATATAGTCCAGCTTTGAATCCGTCCTCAAACTTCCCATATTTTTCAAAAAGGATCGTTGACTTCAGTGCTTCTAGATTCAATGCTATTTCATTGCGTAAGACCTCCGTGATTTGGTCCTCGATCGATGAGCTAAGAAAGTCGTTCTTCATCTCCGCTAGCTTCTTCTTACTCTTAGCCACTTCATCCAAGAAACCTTGGAATTCCTCAAACTTCTCTATGTTCGGTCTATAGGTTACGTTCTTGACGTCTATCAGCCTGCGCAAGACCAGCTTTTTGCCCGTCAAGTGGCGAAGGTGATCCAATAAAGTTGCCTCAGGCATTTTTACACGATATTCAAGTAGAATCGCTTTTAATTGCGTGAACCTCAGTTCCCCTCTATCCAATAGAATCGAAAGGATCTGGATGCACTTCTGGTCCAGTTGTGAAAGCCGGTTCCCGGTTCTCGGTTCCCCTCCTTGGCTCATAGATGGTTCGCTCAGTAAACTATTTATGGAACGAGCATATAAGGCTTATGGAGCAACTAGATAATGCGGGAAAAAAGGGAAATGACAATGTGGAGCATTCCAGTTACCAAAAGACTGGATGAAGCGGTTGAGCAGGCCGTCAATTCAGACATGCATGTAACCAAGAGTGATCTGGTGCGGGATGCAGTCAGACAACTACTGAAGCAGATGAATGTGCCGGTGAAGGAGGCAACGTCCCACAGCAAGGTGGAGAAGCGCAGGCATGTTATAATCGAAGAGGAACCAAAGCGATGAGCAGTCGCGCAGAGGTCTGGGCCAAGCGGGGAAAAGTAAGAGTCTCAAGAGATAGGAGAGGTAGATTTGTTCGCTGGCAGAGAATAAGACGCGCGCCTCCGCAGAGAGTGAGAGTACAACATCCGCGACCGATACCTAGAGCAAGACTATTCTTCTATCCGCCAGTCAAGAAAGTCGCCGTGTATGGATTATGCCGAACAGCAAAAGGAGTGGACACTAGGAGATATGAGTTCAGCGGTAGCGGAAGGTATCTTCAGGCAGCAGTAATATTGGCTCATAGATTGATGCCTAGAATTCGCTTTGTGAATGTTTCAGCTAGAAGGTTCCTGAGACATCCGTCCGTGTACGGGAGGCCAGGTCATTGGATTGATAGAGAAGTTGATTCCTGGTAGGCCAACCATAGGCTTCACTAGTTCAACTACGGTCATGCTTGACCTAGATAACCTGGGTCTTGAAGAGGTCAGGTATTGGGCTCACAAGATCCGTAACGAGTTCAGGCTGAAAGGCTTCTTGATCTTGGAATCGAGCGAAAGACATCACCATATCGTTTATGACCGCAAGGTGTCTCCCTTTGATGTCATAAGCATAGTTGCACATGCCTGTCTTGAAACCAAGAATGTCGCCTTGGTCAGGTGGTTCGTTCTTCAATGCATCAAGAAAGAGTTCACTCTGAGGATTTCACCGAAAGGGAACAAACCTCGACCAAGAGTAATTTACCGCTATGGCAAGCAGAACGGTGAGATCAAAAAGTATCTCCAATATCGAAGATTGGTTCGAAGCATCAAGATGCCAGTTGTATCTGGAGTAGGTGATGTTATTGGGGAAGAAAAAGAGTGTCCATAGTCATAGCAGAAATGGATACCCAAAGGTGTCCATATCTAGTAAGGAAAGGGAGACCCTCATAAACGTCGAACCACTCAAAAAGGTGATCGAATGTGCCCTGATAAGCCCGTACATCAGAAATGAGAAGCCACTGTCGCTGTTGATAGTTGCGAAGGCTGAATCTGGTAAGACATCCGTCATGAAATTGTACAAACAGAAAAGAGGCGTGGCCTACATATCAGATTGCACGGCATACGGACTCACAAGGGATTATCTCCCAAAGATCGTTTCTGGAGAAGTAAGAACCCTTGTAATACCGGATCTGATCACGCCTCTGTCGAAGTCAACGAAGACGAGGCAATCCTTCGTGGCATTCCTCAATAATCTGATTGAAGAAGGAGTGGCAAAGATAACTACATATGCCAATGTCTGGGATAAAGAAGTCAAGGCAAATCTCATAACGGCTGTAACCGATGAGGCTCTGGAAGACGGGCGGCATGAGTGGGCAAAGATGGGCTTTCTTTCGAGATTCATCGTCTTCTCCTATGCCTACAGCACTCCAACGATTGTACAGATCTTGAGGACCTATTCCGAACACGGACTGAGCCCAGGTCAAGCAGACTTCCGGCCACCAGAAAAAGAAGTTGATGTGTATCTACCGAAAAGGATTGCGGACAAGTTAGACCCATTCGCGGCCAAGGTCGGAGAACAGTTCGAACTCTATGGCATAAGAGCTAAGATCAACTTCAGGTGCTTGTTGAAGTGTCTTGCTCATAGAAACAAGAGAAAGAGGGTGACTGATGCCGAATTCGGCGAATTCCTCGGATTAGTCGACTTCATGAACTTCAGTTTCAAACAGATGTAGCGCGTAATTCTCGTAGATTTTGGCCTGGTAAATGGAAGTACGCGCGCGGGTTTGGTCGCTCCTGTATTCAAGGTGCGGATTGGAATTGTGCGCCGAGGACCCAGCAAGTAGCTACCAGATAGGGATAAATCATGACTACGAAATACAAGTAGTCCTGCCAAGGCATGGCCACGGAGCTTCTCGATGTCATAGCGGGGGTTCTGCTTACAATACTGGGTGGCTTAATAAGTGGCTTGTCTGGCATTATATTCGATGTT
>CAZJUU010000131.1:0-5264 GCA_964549295.1 uncultured Candidatus Bathyarchaeia archaeon | reverse complement strand
AAAATAGAATTTTTGAAGGCTGAGAACAAGGGCAAGAACAATCGTAGGGTCTATTATCGTCTCGTTCCTTGAAGCCCACTCGTCAGACAAGAATAGGGCAGAAGATCAGGTCAGGCTGAGTTAGCCTTCTCAAACATCGCCTTAATCTCGTTCAAATGTTTGAATGACCCAAGATCGTGATGACGCTTCTTTGTGCAGTATCCGAATACTCTCAGACGTTCTTCTATGAGTCTAGGGATTACGTCTCGAGCTATATCTCTCCCGGGCTTGCAATAGTTCAGTGTCAACGGTTCGAAAATATGTACGCCCATGCTTACTGGATATTCGTTCAAAATTGGTTTCTCTTCGAAGTAGGTGACTCGACCAGTCTTACTGACTTTGGCGATGCCATACTCAATTGGAACTGATTGACTTAGGGCTAAGGTGCAATGGGCGCGGTTTCTCTTGTGAAACACCATCATATTCGTCAGGTTGAAGTTGGTTAGAACATCTCCATAGTATACGATAAATGTCGAATGAAGAAATCTTCTCGCATCATGCAGGGCGCCAGCCGTTCCAGATCGTGAAGCGACCGAGTATTCAACATTCATTCCAACTTGTTTTCCATCGTCATATTGATTTTTGAACGCGTTTGCATCATCTTCGCTAAGTAGCATAACCACATTCGTGATTCCATGCTTTTTCAAATACTCGAAGACATAGTTGAGAAACGGTTTCCCAGCGATTGGAATCAGACACTTTGGAATGTACTGCGTTATTGGAGAAAGCCTGGTGCCAGCACCACCCGCCAAGATTGCAGCTTTCATTTCGTTCACCGAAGCAACGATTCTTATTAGATTCCATGATCTAACTCCAGATACTTGAATATGATCTCTCATGGTACAAGTCAACAGGTGCATCAAAGAGGAGTTTCAATCAAGTGTCGTATCAAATAAAGAAGACCATTGTTGGCAGTCTACCCCGACTGGATGATTCGCTTGAAGCATCGATAGAGCGAGCCGTCGATCTGCAGCTCCGATATGGACTTGACATAGTTACAGAGGGAGAGCAGAGAGCCGACATGATCAGCTACTTCGACCAGATTCCAGGTCTGACGGGAAGAGACGGCAAGGTCGGGGTCACAGGTCGAATCAGTCGGCCAAATCATGTTGAAGACTTGTACAAGTTGAGAGACTTCAAACTCGTGACAGAGTATCTTAAGCAGAAGAAAATGGAAAACGGAGTCAAGATAGGGGTTACAGGTCCAACTACACTTGGTCTCACTTGCGCCACTACTCAACTGAAAGACTACAAGAGCGTGGCAGATCTTGAACTCTATGAAGATCTTGCATCGGCGCTGAAACCATTGATTGATGAACTTCTGAGACTGGATGCCTACGTTCAGATTGATGAACCTGGAATATCAGCGAAGTTTCTAGATCCTCTTCAAGCTACGAAGATCATCAACGAGATCGCAGGAGATCTGAAACAGTACAGAAGGGGAAGCGGAAAGTTGAGCGTCCATGTTTGTGGAAATCTAACCAGAACGCCTGAACTTTTTGGGTTATTGAATGGACTAGATGTAGATGTTCTGAGTCTCGCGTTTGGAGGAAAGACTGAAGGACAGAATGTTGGACTATTGTCAGACAGCGTCTTCGATAGGTCTGGAAAAAAAATAGGGTTTGGTTGTATATCCGTGACATCCTCCACGATCAACGCCATTGAGCCTGCCGAAAATGTCGTCAAGCTGTTGAAAGATGGCATTAGAAAGATTGGGATTGAAAGACTTGCATACGTTCATCCAAACTGTGGTCTCAGAAACACTCCATTGAACATTACCGAACAGATTTTGGATAGAATGAAGACGTCAGTGGAGGAGGCTGAGCGGACGAAATAGTTATTCAGTTCCCATCTCCCAAGAAGCCAGATAATGTTCTTGTTCCTCAGTCAACTCTTCCAATCCTGCACCCATAGCCTGAAGTTTCAATCGCGCAACCTCATAATCCACTTCTCTTGGAACGTCAATGACTGTTGGGAGAAGCTTTCCCTTGTTTCTCAAAAGGTATTCCACGCTAAGAAGTTGTATTGAGAAGGAGAGATCCATAACTTCGCTGGGGTGACCTTCGGCGCAACCCAGATTCACCAGACGCCCCTCCGCCAACAGAAACAGTCTACAACCATTCTTCAAAGTGTACTGGTCGATGCATGCGGTGAGTTTCCTCCTTGCAACTGAGATCTCTTCCAGATCAGGTTTCGAGATCTCCACGTCAAAGTGACCTGCATTCGCTAGGATTGTCTTATCCTTCATTTCGTGAAAATGTTCCTTCCTCACGACATTGACGTCGCCAGTCGCAGTTATGATTATGTCTCCGCACTTAGCAGCCTCATTCATGGTCATTACTCTGAACCCAGCCATAGAAGCTCTTAGGGCATTGATTGGATTTGACTCAACAATTGTAACACGTGCACCATGACCTTTTGCCCTCTCGGCAATTCCTGACCCAACTCTGCCGTATCCAACCACAACAATGTCTTTTCCAGCTAGCAGCACGTTTGTCGCCCTTATGATTCCGTCAAGAGCCGACTGCCCGGTTCCCAAAGGGTTGTCGAAGAGGCTCTTGCTTTGAGCGTCATTCACAGCGACTATTGGATATTTCAGAGCTTGGTCTCTTGCCATAGCGCGAAGCCTGACAACTCCCGTGGTTGTTTCTTCTGTTCCTCCAATTATCCCACTAATCAGATCTGTCCTTTCCTTATGAATTGTGGAGACGAGGTCTGCACCATCATCCAGTGTTATCTGCGGCTTGAAGCCAAGCACGTTTCTGATACAACCGTAATACTCGTCTGAGGTCTGTCCTTTCCATGCAAACACGTTGGTTCCATTTCTCGCAAGCGCAGCCGCAACGTCATCCTGAGTCGAAAGGGGATTTGATCCGCATAGAGCGACCTTTGCACCTCCAAGGGCCATAGTCTCAACGAGAACCGCCGTTTCCTTGGTAACATGGAGGCATGCTCCAATCTGAAGGGCTGTCAATGGTTTGTCGGATTCGAAGCGTTTTCGAAGCTTCATCAGAACTGGCATGTGGATTTCGGCCCATTCTATGGCAATTCTCCCACGATCTGCAGATTCAACGTCTCTTACTCGATATGAATCCAATTTGTTAGCTCCTGTGCTTGAACCAATCCTTCTCGGGGATGCCTTTCTGGTCTGTAAACTAGGCTTTAACGTTTCCCAGAGTTCAATTGCTAAAACATCTAGGCGATGGTGAAGCTGATTGCATCGCGAGGATGGTTCGGACAAAAAAAGGGGTCTGGCGCATCTTTCCTCTAGCCGGCTTTGAGCCTTTGCCCTTGCGCCGTTCCTGAGCTGGTCCTACTCAGCCTTCTGAACCTTTATCTCGATAGTGGAGACGTTTCTAGAGTCTCCGGATTCACCTAAAGTTTCTGTGCCAATGGTTACATCTCTTACGGCTAGCTTCCCTCCAAAGAATCTTCTCCGAACCACTTCGATCACGTCAACGGCTCTACTGATGGCTCTTCCCCTAGCCTTTACAGTCAATTCCTTGGCTCCACTGTGGAAGTGCATCATTACAGCCGTGGCGTAGGCCATCACGGGCTTCTTTCCGATTAATATCGTGTCCGGCGGAATGGGGGTTCTTGGTCTAGAAACGCTCTCTCTCGGCATAGATTGCTCTGGCATTTCAGTCATTCAACGTTCACCTCCGTGAATACCTTGTCCGTACCGTAGGCTAGGAGGTTAGCATCGAAATCAACTTAAACCTTGCCATGTTCCGCTTGAGACTGTGTATGCGCTGGGAAAGCGTTCCTAGCGGGTACGTATCCGGCTGTTGCAGGCCGTGAGGGAGGATGCCCATTGCATGCGTTGTTTTCACAAATCAGTTTGTGGAATGCAAATGATGGACTACTATCCAACCGTATTTAAGCAAAGGCCTGTTGTTCGGACCCCTGCCACACCATCGGCAACGTCTGGGTAGACGCGCACAGTCCAGTTCTCGGAGAATCTGCCTATCTACAAGATTGAAACTTTGACACTTCGGATTGGCGTTTTTTACAGATTTCTTGTACTAAGATTAATCCAAAAAGCTAGGCCTTCTGCTCTTTGCACAAATCATTTTGTGATAAACCCAACGGTTGGAGATGAAGACTCTGTCAAGTAGAATCCTCAGAGACTGGGATGGGGGGTCACGTGAACCGTTGCTCTCCCGAATTGACCAGAGATTACACATGCATGGAACACCTCTGAAAGAGAAGATCGCATCAACCATCTATCGATTGAGAGTTCAGGAGAATAAGTTGGAGGCATCTGCTTCTAGGATGATGCATCAAGACCGCGAGTTGTTCAGCAAGGTTGTGGCGGCGCAGGTCTCAAACGATCATGCCAGAGCAGCCATGTATGCGAATGAGTGTGCTGAAGTCAGGAAGATGGCGAAGACTGTTCTTCGATGTCAACTGGCGCTAGAACAGGTGACACTCAGACTCGAGACTATTGAAGAGTTCGGAGACGTAGCAGCCATGATGATGCCTGTCGCCAGCGTTGTACACTCGATCAAGAACCAGATATCGGGACTGGTTCCTGAGGTAGGGTTTGAACTTTCCGAGATTGGTGAGACACTCAACGGGATTGTTCTGGAGGCAGGCGAGGCTACAGGGCAGACCTACGAATCCGACGTACCGAATGGAGAAGCGCAACGCATACTGAGCGAGGCCAGCGCGATATCCGAGCAAAGAATGAGAGAGAAGTTCCCTGATCTACCTGCACCAACTCCAATGCCCCAAAAGGACGCTGAATCCTCTCTTAGGTAGGCGGCATTGTATCGGAGGGGGTTCATTTGACTCTTAGAACGCATGATGTCAAAGAATTCTTGGGAAAGTCCGTAGCAGATTCCCATCAAAGACCTATCGGCAGAATCGTCAGTATGTACGCCAACATTCGAGACGAAGTCACATCTGTTACAATCGAGAAGGCCAACGGAGACTACATCAGCTGTCCAAGCAATCAGCTTGTGATCGAAGGCAACTCTATCGTCTACATGCATGACTGGGAAGTAGAGGCTGAAGAACTTAAGACAGAACTTGAACTGGCATCCAAGCGGGTCAAAGCCCTCGACGACCTCTACCGTACAGGCGACATCGAGAAAGAGATCTATGAAGAAATGAAAAAGGAACATGGATCATCAATCGACAAACTAGACGACGCCAGAAAGAAACTCGTCCAGAACCTGTCAGATCGAAAGAGCAAACTACATGATCAAATCAGAGAACTG
>CAZJUU010000130.1:0-5267 GCA_964549295.1 uncultured Candidatus Bathyarchaeia archaeon | reverse complement strand
GCTCAAACTGTGGAAAAAGAGCACAGTCCTCGAAGTCTTTCTCTTTATATGTACTGGTAAACTGGTGCGCGAATCCCACTCCCCGCACCATCTAGTACAATCTTGATCTGCTTTATACAGACTGGACTGGTCTATACGCCCAATGATCTCCCTGATGCCTATGACGAGTACGATGTGTCCGGCGAGGACGTCTACCCCTGACTCTAGAGGCTCCGGGCCAAGAAGCTTTGTGGCGGATTTCTGTTAGAGCGTATCTCATCGCATCACATTATGATCTCAGTCATGCGGAGACTGGCTGGTGCAAGGATATTGAAATCCATGTATCTGAATCCGTCACTCAAACCACCGCAACAACGTCTTCCACTTCTGAACAGGCTGCTTCCTCAGTCGGGACAAACTCTGAAACCATGACAGAATCCACTACGGTCATATCTTCTGTGACTGAGACAATCATCCCATTTTCTCTGCGGAATACGTACGTGCTTGTAGGAATCTCTCCAATAGCGACAGTCCTTCTAACCATAACTGTTGCGAAGTGGACGAAGAAATAGTGTTGGTTCTGCGGTCACGGTCAAGTATTGTTCTCGATGGGGTGTCTGGCTGGAGGCTGAGGCACGGTTCTGTAATAAGTGTGGTGTCGAACAATAGAAAGAATTGCTCACACTGGCGAATAGGAAAGATTGGAGTTAGATAATCACGTCACCGTGGAATCGAGAGTTTCAGTCATAGTCGTGGATCGTGAAAAGCGATTGGAGATTCGGAAGAAAGATGATTTCATTTCCTGTGTACTTTGTAAAGGTCTCCGCCTACGGGACAAACACTCCTGCACTTCCAACAAGCGAATAGCTTGAAACCCCTAGGGGTCACAATTGTGTGAAATCTCCGACATCTTTTCTGATTTACGGTCCCATCTCCCGTGAAAGCACTTGCTGGACAGACTTCAATGCATAGTCTACAACTTGGAATGCAAAGTTGCTTTTGAGACAATAGGTCGCCTTCCAGCAATAGATCCGTCACAATCGATGTCAAGTTGACCCGATTTCCGAATTCAGGAGTAAGCAAAAGACTGTTCTTTCCCAAGCAGCCAAATCCTGCAAGAACCGCAGCGTGCCTATGTGACAATTCTCCTCGACCTTCCTGTTTAGAAGCATCCCAGAACTCGTATGGAAAATCCGCGGGAATTGGTATGGCTCGTGCACCGAGTTTCTCAATGAAAAGAGATAGTTCGTAAGCGCAACAATCAAGTCGATTGAATATGATCTCGTACGTCCTAGTTGCGGCTCCTTTAGACTTTCCCTGCAACACTCCGATGGGAAAACATATTCCGATGACTACTACAGACTGCGCCTCTGGCATGATATCTCTAGGATGAAATCCAACTGGCGCACGCTTGAATCGACTAACAGGCGCAATTCCAACTAGATCAGCCCCATGCTGACGAGCGAATTCCTTCACTTGTCTGGCTAGACGAGATTTCATATTCTCCGTCATCAGAACCTCTGCTTGCCATATACAACATGGTCTCTCGCTTGCGATACCCGACCTATCCGAAGGCCCTCATTTGCCTATATGATGTTTATGCTTCTCTTCGACGTCTCCCGCGGTCGTCACCGGTTCGGCACAGATACAAGATGAAGAGCCTAGTCTCTTCACGCACTGATTGATCTAATCTCTCTCAAGTGGACGTTATTTGCTCCTGTCAGTAGCTATCGTCAAAAAAAAAACAATAACTCTGGTTATTGCCTTTTCAGGGATTCAAAAAAGCGGTAGAACCGTTGTCCGAACATGGGTACAGACTCGACTTGTTAGAGATCCGGTTGTCTGGATAGCTGCTTGGAGTTGACAAGAGAAGCAGATTCAGGAGCGCTGGACAAGATTGAAGAGCTGTTGTCGATTTGGGCTTGATTACACATGGGCCGTTTGAATCATGCTCAACCACACTACCAATCATGTTAAGAGTCTGTCGTGACTCTCAGTGAGGACCAATCAAGGGAATAATTACAGGTTGTTGGAATGGCGCTTTCGAAGCATATCATGCCTTTGAGTTTTCTTGCTCACATGGCAAATGATGGGTCTGAGCTGCTTATTCCAACTCTTCTGCCAGTGATAGCTCATGATTTTAGTCTATCATACTCGCAGATCGGCGTACTGGGAGGCGCTATGATAATTGCTATTGGTCTTGGTCAAACCTTCATGGGATATTTGTCAGATCTCACTGGAAGGAGAATAACGTTTGTTTCGTTTGGACTTTGCCTCCTTTCTGTTGGTCTCTTGGGAATTTCAGCTTCAAAGTCCTACGGACAACTGATATTCTTCAATCTAATCGCGGGCCTAGGATGCAGTGTATATCACCCAGTTGGAGTGTCCACCATATCGGAGATGTTCAAAGACGATAGAAAAGGTAGAGCTCTTGGAATACATGGGTCGGGCGGAAACATAGGGATGTGCATCATTCCGCTGGTTTCAGGCGTCTTGGCTGATTATTTTGGATGGAGAACCGTATTCGGATTGTTCCCTGTCTTCGCCTTAGCCATAGCGCTGCTGTTTTCTGCAACCCTGAGAGATCGAAAAGTGAAAAGTGAGAAACTGCGACTCAGACCGATATTGAGCAGACGCCTACTCATAATATCCTTCTCTCTGGGTTTCATTTCGATGGCAGCCAGAGGAACGTCTGTATTCTTCCCCATGAAGCTCAGTTCAATGGAGTATTCCTCTTCCTATGTCGGATTACTCTTTGCCCTCCTATTCGGATCAGGCATATTCGGCCAGTATGCTGGAGGTTACTTTTCAGACAAGCATTCAAAGAAAGCAATGATAGTGTATCTTTCTCTGGCTTCAAGCGCTCTTCTCTTTGTCTCTTTCTTCATACAAGATTTGTTTGCCTTAGCTGTCCTTATGCTGGTTGCGGGTTTTGTCAAAGATGCGATTTGGCCCCCCTTCTTCAGTCTGTCTACAGAGAATGTTTCACGGAAATCTTACGGAACGACGTTAGGAGTTTTCTTCAGTGTCGGGTTCATAATGTCGTCACAAGCTCCTGTGATAATGGGGGTCGTTTGGGACCATTTCAGTTTTCTAGCTTCTGTATCTCTTCTACTCATCTTTGGAGTTGCCGCTACACTTGCCGTGAGACAGGTGCAATGAGCATTTCCAGACTGACTTGTACGTCAGATCGAGTTATCGATGCCCACGTTCATATCAGGTAGAGAGAGCAACTCACTCAGGAAGGAGTCATACTGCGTCGTTGTTTTTGCCTGTCATCTGCTCAATTTCAATATCTACGACAACGGTCTTGCTGCCATGTGGCGATCGATACTTGTCCACAAGTTCAGACCTAATTGTGGTGGTTTTGTCTCCACCGATGTATTTTGCAGTGATTAGTCTCATTGCATCGACTTTTTCCTCAAGGTTGGTTAAGATACGAGCTGTGCCGAAAACGATTACGCTTCGATAGGCAGCGTCACAGTTGCATGCCATCGGAGCAGTAAGTGTCGCAATGTGTTCATCTACCTCAAAACAGACGGAAGGGTTACTGTGTAGGAACTTGATCTTTAGGCCTGTATCGGCACAATGAAAATAGATGTGTCGGTTGTCATATGCGAAATACAACGGGACAACGTACGGTCGACCATTTCGAGACATTCCCAGTCGACCAACCTTAACAGTCTTTAGAATATCCTCGGCTTCTGCTTGAGTCATGGCTCTATTTGCCAGTCGCAGAGTCTTCGTTCCAGAATCCTCCATTGATCCAACTCAATAGCGTTGATTGTAGATTTATCATTTTGAGTTGAATACAGACCACTTCACTTGGTCACTTCTTGGAATATTGTGGATTCCAAAGAGATTTTTACTAGTAGTTGTTCCTGTAATTGCGGAGCAAGGCAGATATGGGTGAGGATTCGAGTGAGGAGAAACTGCTGAGAGACATACTGAACATCGAGAAGCATGAAGACCGAATGATTACGGCGATGGTTCAGTTGATGGCTTCCAGTGAGAGATTGAACAGACGTCTTGGAGTTCTCACGTGGATCATGTTGATTTTGACATGGATCACGTTCATCATAGCGATTCCGAACACTCTGGCTACGATATTTGGCATCCCAGAGGTTAGTCAAGTATTGGGACTTGAGCTGATGACAGCCATCTTGATAGTTGCCACAATCGGCGCCCTACTCCTACTACTACACCCACGTTTTGGTCTATCAGTACCTAGCATCAACAAGAGACTTAGAACCGCCATGCTAGAGAGTGAGGTAGGCAATTCAAGGAGAATTGACAGTGGACGAACTGCCCATACAGGAAAAAAGAAGGAATCTCCATTGCGGTTTCTTATATCTTAAAGTACAGTGGACTCGGCCAGGTTGGGCCTCCGCGAGCACTCTCTCCATTATCAACAACCATAGCTGCTCCCGTAATGTATGAGGCTTCATCAGACGCCAAAAAGAGAGCAAGATTAGCCACCTCTTCCGGTTTCGCCAATCTACCCATGGTCTTGACGGCTTCTTCGAACTTACCCTCAGCTTCAATGCCAGCTCTAAGCAGCGGTGTGTCTATGTTGCCGGGACACACGCAATTCACTCGAATATTATCAGGTGCATGGTCAATCGCCAGAGCCTTGGTCAACATCACAACTGCGCCCTTAGTGGCACAGTAGGCTGGCCAATGCGGATAGGCTATTAAACCCCAATTCGACGCCGTGTTAACAATGGCTCCCTTACCCTGTTTCTTCATCTGTGGAATGGCGTACTTTGAACAGAGAAACACTCCCTTCACGTTTATACTAAAAATCCGATCCCATTCCTGCTCCATCATCTCTGGTAGGAGTTTCACCATTCCTATGCCTGCGTTATTGTAGAGTATGTCCAGACGACCGTATTTCTCAACCGTCTGAGCTACGAGATTTCTTGCCTGTTCCTCCTTGGTAACATCACAGTAGACATATGTTGCTTCCCCACCATTCTCTCTAATTGTCTTGACAACATCCACTCCGGCTTTGTCGGCGATGTCCGAAACCACAACTTTAGCACCCTCTCTTGCGAATAGTATTGATGAAGCCTTTCCGATTCCAGAACTGCCGCCCGTTACAATTGCAGTCTTGTTTTTCAATCGCATTCTAGACACCATACAATTCATTGAATGATTAGGTACCAAAAAAGATTACCTGAACGATTTTCCGACTGACAATCATACCTTGGACTTTATTCAGGAGGTACATCACTGAAGGCCAGTTCTATCTCCAAGCCTTGGCGCTTCCGGATGTATTTCGAGAT
>CAZJUU010000129.1:0-5282 GCA_964549295.1 uncultured Candidatus Bathyarchaeia archaeon | reverse complement strand
ATAGGCGGCCGACGCTTTCAGGGTGAACTCTCTGCCCATTGAAATATACGTTAACAGAAAAGATCTTAGAAACTGCACGCTATTAACTGGATTTCATGGAATAGGGGAAACCGGCTACATTGCCGTTTCATATCTCGTCCATGCCCTGTCCGCAGATAGAATAGGCTTTGTGAAAGTTGCAAATCCTCCGCCTTTCATAGCCACATCTGAAGATGGAATTGTGACTCCCTTCGAGATCTACAAGAAAGGCAACATAGTTCTGGTAAAACTTGAGTTCACTCCTCATAGATCTGAGGAATCAGAATTCTCAAAGGCGTTGGCGTCCTGGGCTGTGAAGGAGAAGTTTCGAGATGCAGTATTAATTGGGGGGCTCGACTCCAATTTTCGTTCTGGCAAAGGTGACTACCGTGTGGTTCCTACTCGAGCCTACCTTATCCTGTCAAAGAAGTTTGATGCGTCAACCCTTGATCCGGGATTGTTTGTTTACGGCCCGCTTGCTGTAATTCTGAGTGAATTTGAGATTCAGCGCTTTCCTGCAGTGGCTGTTCTTCCCTATGCAACGGCTGCGAGAGCTGATCCAGGCGCGGCTGCGGTGGCGATTAGAAGTATATGCAAAGCCTACAATCTCAAGGTTGACGTCACAGATCTAGAGAAAGATGCAAAGGAGATTGAAGAGGAGATTGATCGGAGACTCAGGCAGACGAAGGAATCATTGCGAAGTATGTATGTCTAGGATCGACTCTTCCACTTCTTTCTAGACAAGTACTTCAACAAGTTTCCTGCAAGCGATCTGTCGGACGCCTCATTATCCTTGACAATGACGGTGATGTTTTTTCGAAGTCTTCTTCTCATCTCGCGGAATCTCCTAACAATGCCGTCACCCCATTCTAGGGTGTCGGCAAGCAATAGAATCTGTTTGTAATCTTGCTGACAAATATACTCCACAACTTCTTCTACTACGTATTGCTTGGTCTCTTCATCCATTGGAAGTTCAATTTCTGTCTGAGAGAGTGGATAGCTATCATCGAGTTCTAAGGGTACAACCCCATATGGTGCAGCGTAGAAGCACACGTGAACCATTTGATCTCGGACAATACCTTTTGAAATCTCTTTGAACAGGACACTTTCATGATATGGTTTTTCCCTTGTTTGCGGTAGCAGTAACAATGTCCGAGCTTCTGGAGGGCTTCGATAATTCCTACGCATCCTGAGTTCATGTCTTGTCACTTCGGGTCTGGAGAGTCCGGTTGATCCAAAATAGAATACTCCACGATTCTTTCTCGAGGGACTATGTTTCTCCAGAAAGCTGCGATGTTGCAACAATCTTCTCAGTGCTCTAGCAAGCATGGGATGGCTTCTGGCTCTAGCTTCAACCAGTTCCCAAAGTCTACCCTCCGCGATAGCTTGCTTGATTCTGGCAATTTCGGACAAACAGACTCTCAGGTTATGCTCCGCTAGGAACTCTTGTCTCGTGACGCTATCGTAACTCAATACGTTCTTTGGTTCTGTGGTTGAGCAGAGTGGACATGCGCATGGGAAGTGTTCGATGTTGTGAAGACTGAGGGTGCCGGTCTCTGTAAGGTATTTTCCTCTTTTCGCTGCGATTGCATACGCGGCGGAGTCGAAGATGTCGCATCCGAGAAGACAGGCAATCGAGAGCATGAATGGGTGTCCAGCGCCGAAGAGGTGAAGCGGTTTCTCTGGAGGAAGGTGTTTCTTGGCTGTTACTATCATGTCGACCAATCGATCAAACATGTAGTGTTCCATAATCTGAGTGGGACTTCCAAGCGCGTAAATCGAAAAAGGCTTCTTCGCCATGGCTTTGGCGGACTTCATGATGAGATCTAGGTGGATTCCACCCTGCACGGGGCCCTCCCAAACTATGTCTTTTCTCGTAAGATTCGCTAGGGTTAGATCAGCTCTTCGAATCGTCTCTTCAACTGTGTATCTGGCGCGTCTTCGGTTTTGGTCAAAACCCGTTGGTACATCAAGCATAACGGCTATGTCCGACCCTATCTCTTCCTCAAATCGAGCGATTTCTAAAGGGGTGGTGTCGATTTTTCCGTAAGCCAGAATCTGATAGGCGCCTGAGTCTGTCGCCACAATTCCATTGTAGTCGAGGAATCTGTGAACTCCATCCCTCGTGACTGCATGGCCAAAATTCTTCTTGAGCAGATAGGCGTTTGTCATGATGCCTTTACATCGAAGCGTCTCACGAATCTTTCTGGGGGTTATCGGTTGGACAAGTGGGTTTACCACGGGAAACAGATGAGGAGTCTCCAGCGCGCCGCTCTTCGTAAATAGTCTTCCCACTCTTCCAAGAACGTCCTTTGAGCACACCTCGAAACTACCGTAGTCGGCGTTCTGCACCAACATTTTCAACTCATGAAATGCCTTGTCTAAGTCTACAGTTCCTAGATAAATTGCTGAAGGTATCTCGCCCCACGGAAGACTTAAGCCGACGTGTAAAGGTTTTTCAAAGTGAATCGCTTTGGTAGAAACCCTTGACGACCGTTCAATTAATTGAGAAACCAAAGCTGCGAGACCCAATACTGATTGAAGGATTACCGGGCATTGGGTTCGTAGCTAACATTGCATGTCTTCATCTCATTCGAGAGTTGAAGGCCAAACGCTTCTGCAACATATACTCTCCCCATTTTCAAGTGATGGCATTGACAAATGAGCGAGGAGGTCTCAGGCCCCCTGTGAATGAACTTTACGCGGCTGAGGTTCCATTGATCGAACATGATCTCATAATCCTATACGGCAACACGCAGGCTCATTCATCAGAGGGTCAGTATGAACTGTGCAATCGCATTCTTGATATCGCCCAAGAACTCGGGTGTCGGGCAGTAATAACGATTGGAGGTCTGAAGAGAGATTATCCAGTAGCTACTCCCAGCGTCTATTGTGCTGCAACGGATAGTGAGACTTTCAAGAAGGCTGTCGGCCATGGCGCAAAACAGATTCAGGGCAGAATCTTCGGCGCAGCCGGAGTTCTTCTAGGTCTCGCTCAAATCAGGAAGATGACAGGCCTATGCATTTTGGTAGATACGCTTGGACTGTATCCCGATGCTCCCGCGGCTAGAATAGCCCTAAACTATCTCTCACAGTATTTGGGGCTGAAGGTTGACTTCACGCAGCTGGATGCAGCGGTTCGCGTAACACACCAAATGCTACAGGGCTTCGCCCCTCATCAGGAAACAGACAAATCAGAGTCTCTAGGTCTGCCCTAACCGGTCTTTGTAGCATCCTTCATGAACTCATCATAGACCTTCTGAACCCGCTCGGCAGCTGGGCCTGATCCCTCGATTATGCCTTTTTCAGTAAGCCGTATCTTCTCCATGACGACTATTACACCAGCCTCCTCCACGACCTTCACCATCCTGGGGAAAACTCTCTCCAATCTTTCAGCCAAGCTTCTAAGATCAAATGGTTTCTCGATGCCCAAGATTTCCGAGATTGATCCGCCCATTAGGAAAAGCTTCGGAACAACCTTACCTGTCTCATCCTTTGCGTTGGACAAGCAGAGACTCATGCTACGGGTGTCAGCACCACACAGAATTCCCGAATAGCTTCTGCCAGAACTTGTCTTCACAACAACATTCTTCTGTAACAGGAATGACAGTTCCTCCATAAACTTCCTATCACTAGTTGATGACATTGGCTAACTCTCCATTCGCCGTACACGTACGCAACAGGTGCTTTTATGCCTGACTGATTGACAATCACCTGTCAATTCAATGAATGGTCTTTCTCGTTGACGCAATCTATCCTGAATTGTGAGCTTGAATCCTTCTTACGACTCCTGAAGAGTCGTTCCTTCTCTTTCAAGAGAATCATTCTGGCATCTTCGGCTGAAGCTGCCCTTGCAACAATCCTTGATCCCAATAAGCTGATTCTAGTTCCACAGTATGGGCATCTCCTACTCTTCTGAGACATCTGGCCGATCGATGGTCTATTACACTTTCCACAGACAATTATCACATACAATCTTGGTGTCACTCCGTAGAAACGAGGCCTAGACCCATGAGTGCATCCAATTCTCCACGCTTCTCCAATCTAGCAAGCCAATCCACTTTTCCAAAACCGGGATTGATTCTGCCGTCAACGACTTCCTTCGCTTCCCTAAGAACTGACTTGAGTGTTCTTTGGGTCGTATCTATCTCACATACTTTCTTCCTGTCAAATGACTCCAGCGCATTCACCAGACAAACATCCAACACTTCAGCTGCAACGTTCTCATACATCTTCTTTTTCGGCATTCGTCTTCTCCGCAGTCGTCTCATCAACTCGTTGGGATCGCATCTAAGCACTATGATTAGCTCCGCCAGATGATTTGGGACTACTGCTGAAGCATAGTGTCCTTCAAGGATCACACGTCCTTTCACTTCACACAAAAGTCTACGAACCCATTTTGACAAGGCTTTCATATCCACGATCTTTGAGCGCCTCTGAGCATCAGTTGCAACAACAAATCCTTTTTCCAAAGCAATCTTTCCAATATCAATGTAAGTTGCTCGGATTTCCGATGCTAGACGCTTAGAAAAAAGAGACTTACCGACACCTGGCGTACCTGTAACGACGATTGCGCGGCTAAAATTTGCCCACCCCTAATGCTGGAATGGTGCTCCGGGCGGGAGTTTCAGCGGGGCAATCCGCATTTGAACCCGCGTCGGCGGGTTTCTCCAACGAATCTCGAGAGCCCGTCATACTGTCGGTGTCTACCTTGACCGGTCTATACTACCGGAGCATACACCAGCGTAGGCCTAGATGAAGATGTAATGCTATTTACGTTTTTGTTCGCTTCTAGTTCCGAGATCCTGATCTCTAGACAAGAATACACGGCGTCTCAGAGGCTCATTCACGAATTATTCTCTTTGCGGAGAGCAGAATGTCTTCGGATTTTACAGTCTTACGTCCGGCATGCGTAGCCAGTTCCCAAGCCTCTTTTCCCACTCGGACAGCGAGTTCTTCAAGTATCTTTCTCAGGGCTTCCACCGCATCGTCTCCAACTCTGCTCGCTCCAGCCTTCTCAATGAGCCTATGAACTGCAGATGTGGAGAGCTCTCCGTTCGTCATAAATTCTCCCCGAAACATTATTTTTCAACGAGAAACTATTTAAAAATTTGTTTTTGAGAACATATTGAATACTATATGAGAAAATAAGCTTGAAATAATCGTTTCCATCAGTAAAGGAGACTGTCTCACGCTGAACATCTGCGAGAGAGGCTGGTCCGCTGGAAACATATGAAAGCTTCAGACAGACCTGCAATGTCCTA
>CAZJUU010000128.1:0-5328 GCA_964549295.1 uncultured Candidatus Bathyarchaeia archaeon | reverse complement strand
GGGCTCGTGAAGTTGCAGAAAATGTTTCAGACTATATTCGACGCCACGGGGAGTTCATGCCTGCGAGACTAGGTCCAGAAGAGATGGAGTACACAACTCTTCCAGCAACATTGGAGAAGCTGAAGCCTCGTTTCAAGCCCGCAAAATAGATAACTACTTTTATCTGGCTACAGAAACAATTGTACTATAACAAGAGGAGGCTAACACTATTGATCGCGTATGTATGTGTGAAATGTCAGCCAAAGATGGATGCTGATGTCGCTCGAGAGACAGTGAAGATCCCCGGAGTTATGGAGGCTGACTGGACCTACGGTTTCTGTGACATTCTGTTTAAAGTGAATGTTGCGTCCGTGGAACAACTAGATGAGATTGTTCTAAAGAGGATCCGGAAAATACCGGGTGTTGAAAGCACAGAGACATTGGTGGTGAGTCCAATTCCGATCTACGGCGCGCGTCCTTCAGGAGGCCCCCGTCGTCGAACGAAGAAACCTGTCAAACGTTAGAATCAGTCTACAAAAAGAGAGTTGCAGAGCCCAAGAAAAGGCTCTGTTTTTTCCTACGCAGAGTAGCCTTGAGCTATCATTGCATCCGCGACTTTGAGGAAGCCCGCGATGTTTGCACCTAGAACATAGTTGCCCGGGTCGTCAAACATGTGGGCAGTGTCATGTGCAGTCTTATGTATGTTTACCATTATCTGGTGAAGTTTCTCATCGACTTCCTCTCGGCTCCAGAAGAAGCGTTGACTGTTCTGAGCCATCTCCAGTCCAGATGTGGCTACACCACCTGCATTTGCGGCCTTCGCGGGACCGTACAGAACTTTGCCTTTCTGGAAGATGTCTATGGCTTCAAGGGTGCTGGGCATATTGGCGCCTTCACCTACTGCCTTTACACCGTTGTCCACAAGCATTTGAGCGTCTCTGCCGTCCAGTTCGTTCTGGGTTGCGCATGGTAGAGCAACATCGCATTTGATCTGCCATGGTCTTCCAGTGTTATGATAAGTAACCTTGTACTTGTCAGCGTATTCCTTGATCCGACCTCTCTTGACATTCTTCAATTCCATGACGTATGCAAGCTTATCCTCATCAATACCATGCGAATCGTATATCCAGCCGCTAGAATCGCTAAGCGTAACCACCTTGGCACCGAGTTGAATGCACTTCTCTGTAGCGTACTGAGCAACATTGCCTGAACCTGAAATTGTAACTGTCTTATGCTTCATATCCATCTTCTTGGTCTTCAACATCTCTTCAACAAAATATACAAGTCCATATCCTGTTGCCTCAGGTCGAATCAATGAGCCGCCGAATGAGAGACCCTTCCCTGTAAATGCGCATACACCATGATTGTTCGTAATCTTTCTGTAGGCGCCGTACATGTATCCTATCTCGCGGCCACCCACGCCAATGTCTCCTGCGGGAATGTCGATGAACTGGCCGATGTGCCTGTAAATCTCGTTCATGAAGCTGTAACAGAAGTTTTCCACTTCAGCATCTGTTTTGCCTTTCGGATCGAAGTCGGAGCCGCCTTTTGCACCACCCATCGGTAAACCTGTCAGGCTGTTCTTGAAGACTTGTTCGAATCCCAAGAACTTCAGTATGCCCAAGTTCACGGTTGGATGGAACCTTAGGCCCCCCTTGTAAGGACCGATGGCAGAGTTGTACTGGATTCGAAATCCTCTATTGACTTGTATCTTGCCGTCTTTGTCTTTCCAAGGCACGCGAAACTGTACTATTCTCTCTGGCTCAACAATTCTTTCGAGGATGGCGTTCTCCTTGTATTGAGGGAACTTCCTGATGGCTGGTTCTAGAGTTGCGAGAACTTCATATGCAGCCTGATGGAAGACCTTCTGTTCAGGATCCTTCTCAACGAGGCTGTTGTAGATTTTCTCAATGTAAGCATCCAACTCTAATCAATCCCTTTGAACTATATGGCGTGCTAATCTTGGCAATCCACTTTTAAGTCTTAAGGCAACCTAGCGTACCGGACAAAAGGTAAACATGCCCGCTGCAGCCTACCTTTGCGGTTCGATTATCACCTTCAACGACTCACTTGCATCAGCGACCAGTTGAAAGCCAACACCCGTCTGAGCCAGTCCCAATCTATGCGTAATCATCTCGTGTACATTCACCTTACCTGAACCTAGCAACCTTAGTGACTCTGCAAGGTCATCCGGACCTGCGCCATAGGAGGTCATCAGCGTTATTTCATTTCTCCAGAAGTCAGTCATTGGTACGTACACATTCTTGTCAGGTGGAGGCACTGCAAAGAAGAGGATAGTGCCACCTCGGTCAACGGATTCAAATGCTTGCGTCACAGCCGAATAGGCGCCTGCGCAAACGATTACTCTCTCAGCCAATCGACCATCATTCTCACTCCGTAGAATGCCTTGATCGAGATTCTTTGAGTTCAACATGACGTCGGCACCAAACTTCTTTGCTGCTTCCAAGCGGTACTTGCTGATGTCAGTTGCCACAACCCTTTTTCCTCCGCGTGCTTTGACCAGTTGTATGTGGAGCAGTCCTGCTACGCCACTTCCTAAAACTAGGACCGAATGCTGTGGTTCTATGCGTGCTAGGCGTTGGCCTCGGATAACGCAAGCCAGTGGTTCAACAAATGTGGCGTCTTCAAATGATAATTCGTCAGGCAACAGGTAGGTTCCGGTTTCAACGTTTACTCTTGGAACTCGAATATATTCAGAGAATCCGCCCGGATCGTAGTTGGTTGTGTGGAGCGTTTCGCATGCGGTATGATGCCCGCTCAAGCAGTAGTGGCATTTGTTGCATGGGACATGATGGGAGACGAATACTCTGTCTCCGACCTTGAACCTTTCAACCTTCTCTCCAATCTTAGTTACTTCTCCAGCTATTTCATGTCCCAAAACAAGAGGCGCTTTCTTAATCCTGTACCACTCGAGTACATCGCTTCCGCATATGCCGCTCGCCATCACCTTTACCAAGAGTTCATCTGGACCAGTCTTTGGTATCGGCCTCTCCTCTAGCCTCACGTCTCTGTTGTTGTAGTACACTGCTGCCCTCATGGCACGCTTCCAGGCTACTCTGCCTTTCCAACCTTCACACTATTGAAAAGTCGAAAAGCTTCGTCCACAGACACGTTTTCATGAACAATAGAACGAACAGCTCTAATCATCGCCACAGGATATTCTGACTGGAAGATGTTTCTTCCCATATCTACCCCGACGGCACCTGCGTGAATTGCGTCGAAGGTGAGTTGAAGCGCATCGCGTTCGGTAAGCTTCTTGCCTCCGGCGATCACTATGGGAACCGGGCAGCCCTTGACGACTTCGTCGAAACCTTCACAGAAATAGGTCTTCACCATGTGTGCGCCTAGTTCTGCGGCTATGCGACAGCAGAGACCCAGATAGCGAGCATCCCGATTCATTTCTTTGCCGACCGCTGTCACGGCTAGAACAGGTATGCCATATTCCTCCCCTTCACTAACCAGATTCGCAAGGTTCACCAAAGTTTGTTTCTCATGCTCAGATCCGACAAAAATTGACAGTGCCAAACCAGCAACATTGAGACGAATAGCATCCTTGATCGTCGTCGTTATCTCCTCGTTCGATAGAGTTCCAAGAATGCTGGTGCCACCTGAGACTCTGAGAACTATTGGAGTTGATGAGGATGCATCGACGGAGGTGCGTAGAAGGCCTCGGGTGAGCATCAAAGAATCAGCATATGGAAGAAGCGGCCCTATTGTCTTGCTCGGAACCTCCAAACCACTCGTGGGGCCTAGAAAGTACCCGTGATCAACCGCTAACATGACTGTGTGACCCGTCTTGGGCTTTATTATTCTTGATATTCGGTTTTTCATTCCCCAATCCAATTCAATCTATCCTCCAAGAACCAGAGATTCCTACGATTTCTGTTTCTCTGGTCTAAGGATTAGATAACCTTTCTCTATCAACCAATGATGAAACTGCCAAGTGGTGTACCTACAACCAGTCTTGCAGACCTTCCGCACACGTTCATATTCCTCGGAACCTTCCCTCAGAGAATTGAGATCCAATTGAACTGGACATTTGACATCATTGCAGAATTCCCTTTTCTTGTACTCTACGAACCCCAACATTGACAATGAAGACACGTGCCTTGGAACTCGTAGTATGCCGTCAACTCCTATATATCTGCCATGAATAGTAACTATTGGATATATTATGTCCGAAAGCGTGTTGGATACGGACAGGGTTGGTTCCATCCTCACAAAAGATGTCGTGACCGTCGATCCGTCCGACACTCTAATGACTGCATTGACGAAGATGCTTGGTGAAAACGTTGGAAGCCTCGTTGTTGCCGAAGGTAGAAAACCTGTCGGCATCGTAACTGAGAGAGATATCACACGACTCTGTGCCAAGACAGGTGATCTTCGATGCTTCGAGCAGAAAGTGAAAACTGTTATGAGCACACCACTCATGACAGTTAGTCCTGACACCTTAATCCTCGAAGCGCTGGAGATAATGTCAGGCAACTCGATCAGAAGACTTCCAGTAGTCAAGAACAATGAACTGTACGGCATCATCACAGAAAGCGATATTGTCGTATGGGTTCTAAGAGAGACTTACAAGCCGAACATACCTGCGCATCTGAAGCCGCTTGTTGAAAAGATCGAAAGACTCCAGAAACTCTAACCATCAACCCGCATGGTTCAGACGATGGTGTCTAGAAACTTCTGACGGTCTTCGTACAGGATGTTCCCTACGATGATCGTTGCGTAGCGGGCCATTCCTTTTGCCTTTTCATGTGAGTCGATTCCTCCCCCGTAGAACAGTTTTGCTTCTCTTAGATTATGGCTGACTCGCTTTACGATCTTTGGATCTCCGTATGTACCGCTATACTCGATGTACACTATTGGGAACCCGAGGAAAGCATCAGCGTAAGTGGCATACGCCTGCACCTCGTCCACCGAAAGCTTTGTGTCACATTTCGTTACTCTCGCAACCGCAGACTTTGGATTCAGGACTACATAGGCCTCCGGAACAATTTTCTTCCAAGGAATTCTGCCACGAGATCTCTGGAGTCTCATCAACCAGTCGACATGGGCTCCAATGAGCCACCATCTGTCAAGCGAATTCATCACTGCGGGAACAAAAACGTAGTCGACGTCAAACATTACGGCTTCTGATCTAACTGGTTCAAGGACGATGGGAATATCATGGTGTTTTACCCGGCTCAGAAGTCTCTTAACCTTTCCAAGTGTGATTCCTTGTGTCCCACTGATCATCAGAGCATCTGTCCCACTCTCAAGAGCCGTGTGAACGAGTTCAGGAGGATTTCTTCGGTCTGGATCGAGTTTTGTGATATGTTTCCACCT
>CAZJUU010000127.1:0-5351 GCA_964549295.1 uncultured Candidatus Bathyarchaeia archaeon | reverse complement strand
GCCTCTATGGAGGTGCTGACAGAATTGTCAGAGAAGCCCATCGACTTCGAATACCCACGATTATGGATGCAAAACTGAATGATGTTGGACATACGAATGAATCCATCGCCGGACATTATTTCAAGGCTGGATTTGACGCTATTATCGCAAGTCCCTTCATCGGTTGGAAGGGCGGGTTGGAACCGGTCTTTGACATGGCTAGAAAGATGTCTCGTGGAGTGTTGCTTTTGACCTACATGAGCCACGAAGGCGCCTCGGAGGGCTACGGCCAAACAGTTGTTGACCCGTCAACTGGCGCAAAGTTATGTCAATTCGAAGTTTTTGCTCGAAAGGCTGTTGACTGGAATGCAGATGGAATAATCGTTGGAGCCACTCAGCCAGAAAGAATCGCGGATATCAGAAGACTTGTCGGTGACGGAATGGCAATCTATTCACCAGGAGTTGGTGCTCAAGGCGGCGACCCATCGCTTGCCCTAAGAGCTGGCGCAACCTACCTTATCGTCGGCCGAACTATCTTCTCATCCAAGAATCCTGAGAGCGTTGCGCAAGAAATCCGCCAGATCGCAGATGAAGTCTTACCAGTCTAGATGCGGAGAGCATCGAGTTGGGCTATATCTATCTTTACACTGGAGAAGGCGCAGGCAAGACAACCAACGCCTTGGGTCTGGCACTACGATCCGTCGGCCACGGCAACAAAGTTGTAATAGTTCAGTTCCTGAAAGGGAGAAAAGACGTTGGAGAATTCAAGATAAGAGAAAAGCTCGGTTCAGAATACGAGATCCAACAATTCGGAACAGAAGAGTTCGTAGATCCGAAACGTTTGAGACCGATAGACTATGAGGAAGCCAGAAAGGGGTTGGAGTACGCGCGATCCGCTCTTGGGAAGAAGCCAGACCTCTTAGTCCTAGACGAGATCAACTTGGTTCTGGCAGGAAAGCTTCTCAAGATCGAAGAGGTGCTTGATTTGCTGGATAATCTGCCAAAGGAGACCGACACAGTGTTGACCGGTAGATACGCACCACACGAATTGATCGATAGAGCAGACTTTGTAAACATTATTGTCGATGTGAAACATCCATCAGACACCATTACGACGAAAGGAATCCAGTACTAGACACTTCGAGACATCGACATGACAAGCCTCAAGAAGAGGCTAAAGGGGAATTAGCCGAATACTAATACCCAATCGAAAATGATATCTATGATCTAATTGTCTCTAGGGCGGAGACATCTTGGGAGTTTGAACATTAGGCTTTGCAAATAGAACGAGATGGTGAAAAGAATGTCAGACATTAGAGTTGCAATAGCCGGCGTGGGGAACTGTGCCTCAGCACTGATACAGGGCGTCCATTTCTACGCTAACGTGGCAAGCGAGGAACTGGTTCCAGGACTGATGCATGTGAACTTTGGAGGATACTATCCATGTGACCTAAGATTCGTGGGAGCTTTCGACGTCGACGTGTCCAAAGTTGGCAGAGACCTGAGCGAGGCTATGTTCATGCCTCCAAACAACACCAGAAAATTCGCAGATGTTCCATCGTTAGGCGTGAATGTGTTACAGGGGCCGGTCTTGGATGGAATTGGAAAATACGTTGAGCCCTTGATCAAGAGTCGCAGCAACGACGCCGTGAACGTGAGCGATGAACTTCAAGAAATGGATGCAGACGTTCTGGTATCCTATCTTCCAGTTGGAAGCGAACAAGCTGTCAGATGGTATGCGGATCAGGCGATAAAGGCCGGTTGTGCATTCGTCAATTGCATGCCCGTATTCGTGGCTTCAGATGAAGCGTGGCAGCGGAAATTTGCAGATGCAGGGCTTCCCGTCGCTGGCGACGATGTGATGAGTCAGATTGGAGCAACGGTCCTCCACAAGTCTCTGGTAAGATTGTTGGTTGACAGAGGAGTTAAAGTCGATAAGAGTTACCAGTTGAATATTGGAGGAGACACAGACTTCCTCAATATGCTGGAAGAGGAGCGCTTGGAATCAAAGAGAGTGAGCAAGACAAGCGCGGTTCAGGCGATGGCTCCCTACAAGGTGCCGCTTCGAATTGGTCCGAGCGATTACGTAAACTTCCTCCAGAACAAAAAGATCTGCTACATATGGATCAATGGAAGATACTTTGGGGATAGCCCGGTCAACATCGATGTGAAACTGGATATCTGGGATGCTCCGAACAGCGGAGGAGTCGTTATCGACGCTGTGCGTGCGGTCAAGCTGGCAATCGATAGAAAAGTAAGCGGTCCATTGACAAGCATATCCGCATACGCCTTCAAGCATCCACCTCAGCAAGCACCCTACAGCGTGGCAAAGCAATGGGTTGAGGAATTCATTCAGGGAAAGAGGGAGAGATAAGAATCAAGGTGTCTCGGTCCGCCACAGTTCTCTCTTCAAGAGATCCCTAACCGCAGACCTTATCGCTGCGCTTCGACTCTGGTACATCCCTGCTTTTATCAGCTCATCGAGTCCCTCGAGCAAAGCCTCAGGAAGCTTGACCGTAACCAACTTCATTGCACGTCTCTCCGACAATGGATTGCTAGCAATTCTGCGCTGAGAGAATTAAGAGCTTTCTGAAACTCATGCTTTCAACCGCATTATGACCATCTGCGGTCTTCTCCCAACCTCATTGTTTCGGTCAGTTACTCATTCCCCAAATGATGCCGAAGTCTTATTGGCCAGAACTCCCTTGCATCGAACAGGATCCGGTTACTGAATTGGGTTCCGAAAGAAGGTATGTCATATCGCCTTTTGAAGCACGCCTCTTTTCTCAGATAGTCGACATTGAGAGGCGCTGTTTTCGGAATCCCTATTCTCTCGAGTTTCTCAGGTTGCTAACAACATGGTATCCTGAACTGTTTCTGATAGCTGCGTCAGATTGTTCTGTCTTGGGATATGTTGTCGCTTCAGCCGATGGAAGATGGAGTCACATAATCTCCTTAGCTGTGAAACCCGAGTGCAGAAGAATTGGGATTGCGACAAGTCTTTTGAAGAATCTGATGGAGCGTCTGAGGTCCATCGGAGTTAGGCAGGTTCTGTTGGAGGTTCGAGAGGATAACAAAGCAGCTTTGAGGTTGTATGAGAAACTTGGCTTCAGATGTTCGCGGAGGATTGGCCGTTACTATGAGGACGGCTCTGGAGCCATAGAATTTGAAAAGCTGCTTTAGCATTGCGTTAGACCCAATAGTCAGCCAACCGATTGTTCTGTAGAGATCCGAGGAATCATGAAGTCCCTTTTCTGGCTTCTAGACATCGACCACGAAACTGTTGACAATCTTTCACAGATAAGGCTCTGGGGAATTGATGACAGCAGTCGAAGGTTAGCACTTCTGGACCGCCGGTATCATCCCCCTTTCTATCTCATCCCATCTGACAGAATGAGCGCCGAAGATCTGGCTACAAAGATCAGCAGTGAAAGCGACCGCCATCCAGGTTTGGCTGATGTGATAGTCGAGCAAAAGCGTTTCTTCGGCAAACGTCTCAAAGTAGTCGAGGTTGTGTGTAAGGATGCTGCGATTCTATCAGAGTGTTCCAAATCTATGGTGAAGACATATGAAGTGAGGGATCATCTGGAGGACGATCTTAGGCCTTCCTACCGATACTTGCTCGAAAACGAACTGGAACCTTGCAGTTGGCTTCAGGCAGAGTTGAGTGGAGAAGCGTCGAAACAGGGGTTGACAGTTGACGGAATTTACGAGTTGAAAACAGCCCCCCGCAAGATTGGGAGACATGGCGTGCCCTTGTTGAGAATGCTGTCGTTTTCAACTGTGCGTTTTTCCGAGAAGGGAACTCCAAAAGCGAGGAAAGATCCAGTAATCGTGATTTCCGTCACGACTGGTGATGGGGAGGCGAGACAGTTTGTCGCCCGCAATCTTGAAGACAAGCAGATAATAGAAGATTTCGTTTCATATGTCCAATCCTATGATCCAGATCTTATCGTAGGTTATGGATCGAATACGATTGATTGGCCATACCTCATCGAAAGAGCCAAGTTCCATGGATTGAAGCTCTCCATCGGTCGAACTGGCGCGGAGCCTCATCGAAGCGTGTACGGACACATCTCTGTCGTTGGCAGAGCAAACATAGACTTGGCTGATGTTGCAGAGGAAATTCCAGAGATCAAGGTGAAGACTCTGTGGAACTTCCTAGACTTTCTGGATATTCCCACTCAACAAGATGTGCGACCTGTCCAGGATCATGAGATTCCCATATTCTGGAAGTCAAAAAGTCAGAGAGAAGATCTTCTTAAGTTCTCAAGAGAATGTGCTTCAAGGACACTTGAAGCTGCCAGAGAGACACTGGACTTCGTTATTCAGCTTTCATCACTGACAGGTATGCCACTCGACTACGTGATGGCGGCGCCCGTTGGGTTTAGAATCGATTCATATCTAATGAGGCAGGCGAAGAAACTAGGAGAATTGATTCCCAGAAGACTTGAACAACAGTACATTCATTATCGTGGTGCGATTGTTCTTGAACCGAAACCCGGTCTCCACGGAAAGACTGCCGTTCTAGACTTCACTGCGATGTATCCAAACCTCATGATTCTTCACAACATCTCTCCGGATACATTGATACAAAAAGAATCACCCGATGTGGAATACACAACTGCACCTGAGGTCGGATACCGATTTAGAAAGGAGCCTCCAGGATTCTACAAATCTGCGCTTTCCAGTTTAATCTCTGCACGAGAAGATGTGAAGAAAGAGCTTGCGAAACTTGATCCGAACAATTCTCAATATAGAGTCCTGAAAGAGCGTGAAAAAGCTGTCAAGGTGATCACAAACGCGACGTATGGCTACGCAGGGTGGATAGGCGCAAGATGGTACGTCAGAGAAGTAGCAGAGTCAACCGCAGCATTCGGAAGAGCGACATTGCTAAAAGTCATTGAGATGGCGAAAAGCGTCGGGCTCGACATAATGTATGGAGACACGGACAGTGTCTTTGTCCGATATGAACTTGGGAAGATTGAGGAACTGCTTTCGAGGATAAGAAAGGACTTGAGCATGGATGTCAAGATTGACAAGATCTACGATCGAGTGATCTTCACCGAAGCGAAGAAGCGATATGCTGGTCTTCTTCCAAGCGGCAAGATAGACGTAGTTGGCATGGAAGCTGTTAGAGGAGACTGGGCTGACGTTGCAAAGACGGTTCAGGAAAACGTTTTGGAACTGATTCTAAAAGACAACGATGAGCGAAGAGCTCTAGGCTATCTCCGAGAAGTCTTGTCCAAGGTCAGAGCGAAAGAGTTGCCTCTTCGAGAATTCGTGATCTGGAAGACATTAACTAAACCTGTAGAAGAGTACGAGGCTCGATCAGCCCATGTTGAGGTTGCCAAGATCCTCCAGCAGCAAGG
>CAZJUU010000126.1:0-5371 GCA_964549295.1 uncultured Candidatus Bathyarchaeia archaeon | reverse complement strand
CTGGCTTGGTCTGCAAGTTTGCGAAGTATCGAGCCTCTTCAGAATAACTATTGACATCTTGCTTGAAAAAGTAGATGCCGCATGATCTGCCACATATGCGTGAGTCGAAGACATCTTGGCTGGTGAACTCCGCAGGCGCTATTCACTAGAAGAAGTCTATGTTCACGAGTTGACAGAGATGAAACGACCTTACACATTGTCCTGTTAGAATATCGCGTATTTTCAGGTGGCCTCTATAACGATTCGTTTCTTGTCAGCCAGATATGTCGCTACCTCTTGACCGATCTTAAATCCAGCTTCTTTCACTATCTCGTTAGGCAGGTAGATTGAAGGTTTTCCCCCTGCTCAAGTTATCTTTCGTATGAGCTTGAGCTGAGGCGTCAACGCTGAGATTCTTTCTCTTATCCGCTCAGCCTGTTCCAATGTGAAGAGTGTTTCGCCGCCCACTGGACAGCGGAGGCCTTCCACATTTCTAAGGATTATGTCGAACCGTTCGTAGTACATGGTGACTCTCATACTTCGCTTGATATTCCGGACATTTCATCTGACTTTTCCCCTCGTAGACGTACTCCATCCAGCTATAGAAGTCCCAAAGAGCGCTGACAAGACTCTGGCTCATGAGGGCGAGACCATAGCCTACGCAATGACGGTTTCTAACCCTTCCACCGACACAACGATGCATCTAGTTTCAGTAGTTGATGACGTTCTCGGCGATCTCTCTGGAAGCTTCTCTACTAGCCTGGCTCCCTCAGCGTATGAAACTGAGACTTTCACCTACGTGTTCCATCTCAGACGGAACGGTTGGATAAGAGCCGGACCGAGAGTCTGTCTTGAAGAAGCATGGAATCTCGTTCCACCATAACGTACCGATTCAAATGAGAGATTTATTGATTTGGAGGGCCCGACGTTACTCCATCACAGTTTTGTCCGGGTATGGCTGTTTTTCTGTTGTTTTTGGTGGATTTCTTTGTCTATTCTGTTGACGAATTCGTTCGCCCAGTTGATTGTTTGTTGCGCTTCGCTTTTGGAGACTATGTCCATCTGTTCGTAGACTACTCTGTGTCTCTTCTTGCGTATGCCATTCATTAGCATTACTATTCTGTCGCTTGTTTCGGTTTCCAGTGTTACGTCAAGGTATTTTACTACTCCTACGTGGCTTCGGTTTGCGGATGGTCGGTAGCCGTTTTCGAACATGAGTGCTCTTCCAGCTTGGAGCATGGCGTTGTATGAGATGGCGAGAGCCCAGTCGAATTCGTTGCTCTTAGTGAGGGTTTTCGCGGTCTCTACGTCTCTCTTGGCGTGTCTGAGGGCGTTAAGGGCGAGTTTGTGGTTTGGTCTTGTTCTTTGGATGATTCGACTTCTTGACAGCTCTTCTAAACTCGTCTTGATCGCCTGCTACCATGATGATAGGCTTCTTTATGATGTCGGTTAAGAGATGATGCTTGCCCTTGGCTCTCTTATGAAACTCATTACTATTCCATAGTACGTAGTTAATGTCCCTATCTATCCTCTTCTCGACTTGGCTTATCGGCTTGAGGACGCTTTCTTCTTTCATATCTCCTATGATAAGCAGGTCGATATCACTCGATTCAGTCTGATCTCCACTTGCGAACGAACCGTAAACCAGCGCAAACTTGATTCCCTCTATCTCTGAAAAAGAGTCTCTCAGCATGGTCACTAGACCTGCTGTCTTGGCCATCAATCCTTTCAGCTCAGCGAGGTAAGGTAGTTTCTTGTTGACAGATACAAGTGTGACCTTGCCTCTCTTGTTCTCGCTGATGACGCCGAGCGAGACAAGATTCTTCACCTCCTTGTAGAGCATGCTGTATGGGATCCTCATGTCTCTGGAGAGTTCACGTATGTAGAAGCTCTGATCAGGGTTCATCATGAGTTGGGATAGCAAAGCAACTCTCGTCTTAGAGCCGAACAACCTATCTATTTGCACTGTCATATGATCTATGAAATAGATCACTGTTAATAAACAATTGCTTCGTGAGTGCTATATCCTAAACTCTTTAACTCTCAAGGACCATAATGCTTCGAGTTGTCCACACAGACACTTACCGAGCCGCAGATCTTCTTTGAGAAGTTCGATATTCTGCAGAATATCACGAGGCAACTCTATGACCATCTCCGCGTCGAGTAGGTTCACCTGAGTGTGAACTTCGTTCTAAACTCTCTGCTGGATTCTAGTATCGCCTTCAGATCGTCTTCTGTCAGCGACCGCTCTAGTTTGTCGAACGCTCGTTTCCGATTAAGCTTCAAAACTTTCTCTACCTCCACTGCGATGAAGACGGTTTCGCATCCGTCATGCCATATGAGTCTTTCTACAGGTTTGTATGGGCTATTAGTAAAATTGAATTCTTGTTAATTTCAATAGTGTTATTATGAAAAATGAGTTAATTTTCCCAAGAGATGTTCAAGCCAGCTTGCTCAAATGAATTGACAGAAGCTTCATCGGTTCCTACAAGCCAAAGACAGCCTTAGCCGCTACAAGAGACTTCTGGGCCACAACAGTTGACAATACAAACGTCCTGTTTGCGCCTCTATGCTACTTGTGGCCATTCTTGTTGATCCTGATCATCCTATCATTCACCGAGCGTAAACTATCAAGCATGGCAACACAATGGGATCTCGCGTCTATTCCATTTGGCTTCTATGACGATTCGCTTCTTGTCAGGCAACGGAAAAGTGAACTCTCAGCTGCTGGCTGACCGTAAACCTTCCGTTTCGTTTGTTGACGATTCCTTGGAGAAAGATCTCCGTCGCCTTAGGCATTTCTTCTTTCTTGTTCTACGACCTTCAGTCCATCAATTCTCTAAAGAATGGATATCACGTCTTCGAGGCCTTTGAAGTGTGGGTCTCCACTCACAACTTGAGCGGCTCTGGATTTGGCTGTCGCGTAGATTATGGAATCTGCCAAGGGCCAGTTCTTGATCCTCTTCTTCATCAGGAAGTCTGTCTCGCCAGCTTTCAAGGCAAGCGAAGCGTCGAGGGGGACGATCTCACTTCCGGATTCCAAGAATGTGAAATGTATCTGCATCTCTCTTTCTGTTCTGCGCCCAGCTTCGATCTCCCTGAGGTACCACTTGCGTAGTTCAACAAGGACTATAGAAGGAGTTATGCAACGTTCTTGTTCTATGTATTTCTTGGCCTTCGCGCCAGCCTTGGAAGCCAAGAGGTATTCTACCCAAGTGTGAGTGTCTATGACAAAGCTAGAGCTCATGTTCCTCCTCAACTTCTCTAGCAAAAGGACGTGAGCCTCTGCACGCACCAAATAGAGATTGAGGTAGACCCGTCTTAGCCCTGACCAGTCTCCTTATGACTTCGTCGTAGCTCATCAAACCCATCTCTCTCTTCAGCTTGTCAAGCAGTTTCCTTGTTTCATCTCGAACCTGTACGGTAGTCGTCATGAACTATAGGTCTATAGCAATAGTCATATAAGAATTTCCATGCTCAGTCCCACTCCACGGTGCGCCTAGTAGCTAGACAGACTACGTCGAGAACGTGATGACATACCACAAGCACATGCCACAACATATAGACGAAAGGCATAGAATTACTCAGAGGCATCTATATTGCCTCAGACTTAGCTCAAAAAAGTGCGCCCATCCGATCGTATGCTGTCCATCAAGAAGGTTTTTCCAGAAACTCGTTTGTAGCAGACTTTTTTCACAATCACAAGATAGTCTCTTGCTAGCATGTTGCCAAAGCTAAGTGAGGGCATCTTGTTCCTGCTAGTCTTCCTTGAAATGAAAACCCTGTCATCGCCCGATTCCTCAATGTGTGGAAGCAATGTGGCGTGAGTGGAGTCCAGAATCCCTCATCATCTGCTTTACACGGAAGCTGCCCCCGGTTTCTCCGAAAAGGCCCACTATCCTGACAGTTTTTTCAATAAAAGCCCAAGTTAAGTAATGCCTCACCATATCATAATCATAATTCGATCTGAACAAACATTGACATCTGAACTATCAAAGAAAACTAGATTTACGAAGCACGCTCGCAACAAGTTCGAACTGTTGAGAAAATACGGATTCGATGTCACCGCGGCGGCTGTGAAGGAAACCATCGCAAATCCAAGTCGTGTGGATGCAAGGGGCGATCAACTATTGGCTCTAAAACCAATCAATCGAGAATACGCTCTTAGGGTTGTCTACAAGACAGTGAACAATAATATAGTCGTAGTAACATTCTACCCAGTAAAGAGGGAGAGGTTCAATGTATAAGCTCAGGTATGATGCGGAATCGGACGTTTTGATGATAATTGTTTCCGACTCCGGCAAGCTTTCTCACGCCGAGGAGATGGGGGACATAGTTATACATACAAGTCAGAAAGGGGAGCCCCTCTTCCTTGAGATACTTAATGCAAGCAAGAATGTCCCTCTGATGGTTCAAGCCTTGGCCACAAGAGAAGTCGCGGCCTAAATTCCACATGACAAGTGGCAATTGCATTTTCGTACCGCGGAATTAACCTGTAGGCCTTTCGGATACAGTACCCGTCGTGACTGATCACTAACCAATGCCCTGCACAAGTCTAGACGATGCAAACTTGTATATGCAAAATTGTATCAAGACACACATTAGTTGAGAGGCAAACGATAAGAATCTGATCAAGACAATCGTGACAGAAAGGACAGCGGCAGACCTTGGAACCCACATTTCAAGCTGATGAATTCGTAAAATCCCAAGTTAGCGACATCAAGCTTAGACTAGGTGAAGACAAGGCTATGATCGCTCTCTCCGGCGGCGTCGACAGCACCACCTGCGCCGCAATAGTGCATAAAGCAATCGGATCCAAACTGAAACCAATATTCATAGACACCGGATTCATGAGACTGAACGAGCCTGAAAACGTACGAAGAGCCGTATCCAAACCTCCTCTAAACCTTCCTCTAAAAATTGTAAGAGCCAAATCAGCCTTCATGAAGGCGCTTGATGGCATACAGAATGCTGAGGAGAAGAGGAAAGCTTTCAGAGAAACCATGTACACTATTCTCGGAGACAGTGCGCGGAAAGAAGGCTGCAAATACCTGGTTCAGGGAACCATCGCTCCAGACTGGATTGAAACGAAGGGCGGAATAAAGACACAACACAACGTCCTAGAACAACTTGGAATAAGGACCCTTGAAAAATACGGTTTCACACTCATCGAACCGCTAGTATCCCTGTACAAGGATCAAGTAAGACAGGTTGCTAGGTTTCTAAAGGTCGGCCCTCAAACATCTGAACGTCAACCGTTCCCCGGCCCTGGACTGGTCGTAAGATGCGTTGGAAAAATCGATCAGAACAAGCTACAGGCTCTCAAAAAGGCCACGGGCATCGTTGAGAGAGCAATCGAGGATCAAAGCGCTCAACAGTACTTTGCAGTCGT
>CAZJUU010000125.1:0-5377 GCA_964549295.1 uncultured Candidatus Bathyarchaeia archaeon | reverse complement strand
GGGCGTTTCGAGGAGAGCCGGCGACCCGGGTTCGAATCCCGGCGGCCGCACCAGTTCTCACGACGACGACGCTACCCTTGGTGCGCACACACACACTTCTACCGAAACGACGAACGACGAAGCGCGCGCACTCAGTATATTCGTCTAGTTGGCAGTCCGCGTGAATTGGAAGTCAACAGTCTAGCTTACTTATTTCTTGGTCAATTTCCTCGATTACCATCTTTGCTGTGTCAAGCAAACCAATCTTCGAGCTTGGATATATCGCAGAGGTAATGTTGTTAACTATGTTCTTTCGGTCGGATTCAAGTAGATCCTGAAGATTGTCTCGCGCTTCTGGATTGGTCTCAACATTGTTCATCAATGCGTGTTGTGTTTGAATATCCAAGATCCTCTCCAGAAGATCGTAACCATAATAGAGGTTGGTCAGGTCGGCTAGAAGCTTGTCTCCGGCGATAATGTCCAGCTTGCTAGCAATGCCATTCCAGATGCCGTCCCTCAATCTGGTATAGGGAACTGAGTCAGGTAGATTCTCAATGGCATTTCGAATTCCTCTTAGAAGGTGACTATTCTCGGTGATTTCGGTTCGGATAAGCTTGAGAACTCGAACCTTCTCTTTTCCCTCATTTCGCCGCTCTCGGTAATTCTCTAGCTGAAAAGCGGCAAATGCACCAATGAAGACTCCGAGCATGTCTAGTCCAAACTGCACATAATCAAGCATGTACTTCGATTATTCAGATTCACTAATCTGTTTTGCGTTTTGTATCAGTGCTAGCCACTTGTGTGTGTGCGCGCGCTTTTCTCAGACAGCAGGTTCATAATACCAATCGTTCTGATCTACCATATAGACCCATCCCATCGGCAGTGGGCTCTCGAAGTCTTTGTTGACCACCTTCACTGTCACTTTCACCAGAAGTTGTTGATTCTTCTCTATTTTCGCGAGCGGAATTTTGAAATTTCCGTCAACCAATCCGCTTCCAGCATTGAGGTTCCAAATTCTTTTGCCTGTATAGTGACCAGACCAAGCAGACGGGTAGCCCAGGAATTTGCCATCTAGAAGCACCTCGGCAAAGACACGGACTTTTAGAGCACAATCTGCGTTGTTGCGAATGTTGAAACCGACACTAGGAATGGTCCGTTTTGTTCCGTCCGACTTCTTCTGAGTGATTTCGAATTTGATTGGGGCTGCCTTTCTGGTCTTCTTCTTTCTCTGCGCGCCCGATCTTCTCACAAGAGTTACTACGCCCGTCACAGCAACCACTACAGCCGCAATGGCGGACACTGCTGCCCAGAACTCGCTTTGTGTTGCCGGGGGTGTCGGCTGCAGAACTGTGATTACTGTTGTATAGACACTAAATACCGTAAACACGGTTGTGATGGTGAAGGAAAGTAGAAGCGGCCTGATTTTGTCTAGACATACTTCTGCGTGGTATCAGATTGCCGCGCGCTGTGGATTCAAGCATGAGGTTCTGTTGACTCAGTCCGCGTGTCTTTAGAATCTCCTGTGCTGAGTTCGTAGAAGCCTTAAGGCAGAGACATGAGACATGATGAGGAGGTGGAGTTCATGGTCATTGAGCTCAGTGAAGCTCATATCCGGAGACTGAGTCTGGCCAGAATGATACTCCATCACGGCCTTCATCATGTTGTTCTGAAAGACCAAACCAGCAGAATGCTTTCTATATGTCATTTCGATCAGGCCAACGAGATTGTTCTCCGGTTGCTGGCAGATTTGTCTGGGGAGCAGTACAAAGAAGACAGCTTCAACTCAATCCTTGGTAGTGCAAGGAAGACCTACGAGGACATCACCAAGAATAGGTCGCTTCCTGAAGAAAAAGAAATCGTAGAGCTCCACAAAATTAGGAACAGGATCCAACATGGTGCAATGACAGTTGACTCAAGCACAGTCGACAGATTCAAACAAATCGTAGAGAAGTTCATTACGACTGTTCTTCAAGCAGTCTATGACAAAACACTGTCAGAAATATCTCTGGCCAATCTGGTCCATGATGATGAACTGAGGATTCTGATCAAGCAAGCCGAACAACATCTCAATCGCAAAGAGTTCAAGAAGTGCCTGGGACTCTGTGAAGAGACCCTATACAAAGCGACTTTCGAAAAGGGCGACGTCTTCAGCAAGGCTGGAATGCTTACCGGATATTGGGGTGCGAAGATAATTCGGAGGATGATAGATAAGAAGCGGTACGTAAGCAGGTACAGGGGAATGGGTAGAAGACTCGCGGGGGAAATCTCCGACGCCATTCTAGAGTTGGGAAGAATTGCCACAGTCATGCAGTTCTTGGACGGTTACAAAGGTGATTTCTTGCTCCATCGCAAGGCGATTGATAATCTGAAGAATCTTTCACCGACTAAGTTGGAGGATCAAGCCTACATGTCTTTGGAATTTGTCATCAGCCTTATTCTCAAATGGCAGGACGAAGGTGTTCTCCAAAGCGAGCTCTAGCCACTGATAGTGAGATTGATGCCTAACATCTACTCCCAACAGGGATTGACGGCGACAACTGCACTCACAATCCTAATACTGCTCCTGCTGTTTGCTCATCTATTTGTTGGCGCGCGCGTCGCATAGCGCGCTAGTGGAAGATCCTGTGTAGATCCAAGTACATCAGCGGTTGTAGGGAGTTACATGGTTGATATATGTAGTAGCCCATGAGAAGAACTGAATGATTTCCCGAGACTGATCCGTTTGGAGTGTGATCAGTAAGTTGAGAGAAGACGATCTTGTGGACTTGGCTAGGGAGGTGAAGGAGAAATATCGATTTGATCTCTTGTTGAAATCTCACGTTAATGGAATCGGCCTTGGCACCTGGAAGAGGAAAGGCACCGACACAAGTGTTCCATGTATTGTTGTCTATGTGTACCCAAAAGTCCCACAGGAAACGCTTCACCCAGCAGACCGAATCCCTCCGGCGATCGATGGGATTCTGACTGACGTGGTTGAAACGGCGGCCACAGAAGCACCCATTAGGAAGTCTGGAACAGTGGCCGACCCAGAGACAATCAAACGTCATCGACCAGCTCCTTGTGGAGTGTCTGTTGGACACTATCAACTGCAAGGAGCCGGCACTCTGAGTAGCTGGGTTGAGTACAAGGGAGAACTCCTGCTGATGTCATCTTGGCACATTCTGACAAATTTCGGAAAGGCGAAACGAGGTGATCCCATTCTTCAACCAGCACTTGTCGACGGAGGTTGTGTCAAAAGAGACACGATCGCGTATCTGCAAGAATGGACTGATGTCAAGATGCTGGGCCCAACTCTTGGAGAAGCAAAGTCGAATCTCAAGGCTTTGATCGATCAAGGAAAAACATTGCCGTTGAACTATATAGATGTGGCACTTGCCAAACCAATTTCTGAGGATGTCGTTTCACATGAAATTCTTCACGCCGGTCGACAAGAGGTGTTCGAATCCCGAATAGGAATCGGTGACGGAATCATTCAAGTTGGAAGAACATCTGGTCTTGTTCAGGGGCGTATCTCCGCTATAGATGTAGACATGTTCATCAAGTATCGAACAGAAGTTGCTCTATTTCTGGATGTTGTTACGACGTCGCCCGGGATCAAGCCAGGAGATTCTGGTTCTCCAGTTCTCATGCAAGCGCGCCCTTACTTCATTAAGAAAAGGTGACCAGTTGAATTGGCCAAGAAGAAATTTCCTTCGAGCTTCATGCTGAGAATTGATGAAAGCAAGATACCGAGAAGAATGAGAGAAGTCTTGGAGAAAGGACAGGGAAAGGATGAGACCGGTCGACCAAAACATCAATGTTGTGTCGCCTTGTCTATGATGAGGATGCATTGTTGTAGTGGAACATGGGGCAATGGATCGATGAGGTTTCTTCATTGTGTGTGCAAAATGATAGACGAGGGAACCCCAAGAATAGGTACGACATTTCAGTCAGCAATTAGAGCCATGAAAGGATGGGGTGTCTGCGACGAGGATCTTTGGCCCTCAAACGTTGACCTTAGTTGCGCTGAGTTTGAGGATTGGAAGAGAATTCCAGAAGAAGCTTGGAATGACGCAAAGAAGAAGAGAATCCAAGTCAACAAGGCAAGGTCTGATAACCTCGCCTACGCTGTCCTAAATCTTGCCGGAAGAGAGTTCCGACTATTCACGCAGTACTCGAATGTCAAGCGGACGAAAGAGCCGGAAGACGAACAATTGGAACTTCTAGTGATTGACTCTGACTTTGAGACTGTAGCATGGGCGACTCTCCGTGCCTATGTGAAGGAGAACCAGATAATTCTCGAAGATCTTTTTGTGAAGCCAGAGTTCAGAAGAGTGCACCATGGCAAGAGACTGCTGCATCGAATCGAGCAAACTGCTTGTCTAGAAGAGCCGTTTAGCAGACTTAACCATGAGATATTGGTTCCGATTTCAGCTCCAGATGCCGGACCGACTAGGTACAATGCTGTGAGAAGCTTCTTCTTGGCAAATGGATATGAATGGAAGGACAGGGAGCCAATACTGAGAAATCCATTCGAATGGTCGATGTTCACTGCGGTGAAGAGACTGGATTGTGTTGCTCTTAAGAAAGAACTGTCGTGAGATATAGTACGCGCTCAGTCGTTTCATCGCTTGTCATTTGTCGTGGTTTGCCGTCATTCGTTCTGAGGAGTCAGAATTTTGTGTGTGTATCAGCTGGTGAGGCCGACTGAATTTGAACCGTCGTTTCGTCGTTCGTCAGTTAAATTGTGTGTGCGGATCAGAAGGTGCGGCCGCCACAAATCGAACTATGTGTTCAATAGGTAGCGCGCTAATGGCTATAGCTGAACTGAAGCAGAATATGTTGTTTGGTAATTTGCAGGCGTTAGGAATGGTTGACGTTACAGAGATTTCAGCTGTCATTGCAGCTATTGGTGTGCTGGTCGGTGTTGTCTACTATATTCTCGATATGAGACATCAAACCAGAATGAGAGACACAGACTTCATAATGAAACTGTACTCACAGTTCAACAGTCTTGAATTCCAGAAGATGTGGTCTGAGGTTCTGCGGAGAGATGCCAAGGATTTAGATGATTACCATAAGAAGTATGGTATGGCGGAATTTGGCGCAGTTGGCCTGTTCTTTGAAGGAATCGGTATTCTCCTAGAAAGAAAACTCATAGACATGGAGCTAGTTGATGACATGTTCAGTACGGCTATTAAATGGTCATGGGAGAAAATGAGGGATATGGTATTTGAATTCAGAAAGGTCAGAAATCGACCAGAGATACTTGAGTGGTTTGAATACCTCTACAATGAAATGCAGAAAAGAGAACAACAGTCGTGATCTGAACCGTCGTTCGTCGTCGTTCAGTAGTCAGTTTTTTGTGTGTGTGCGCACCAAGAGATACACACACAAACGACCCAAATATACTTGCAAA
>CAZJUU010000124.1:0-5400 GCA_964549295.1 uncultured Candidatus Bathyarchaeia archaeon | reverse complement strand
AAATGTTGCAGGGAACTCAGATCCATGGCGGGCCCGCGGGGATTCGAACCCCGGACCTCTGCATGCATTAATGCACTCTACAGCTTTGTCCGCTTCAGCTTAGGAGGGTCGACTGTTAACTTATCTGCCGCTCCATCCAGACTGAGCTACGGGCCCGGTCGTGAGATCAGCTTTCCACGCTGATTAAAACGTTTGTTCTCATCTATTCGAAGGTGTAGTGTTTGGAGGCTTTCTGCTTTTGGTGTTCAACGATCTGCTTCTCCTTGAATCCGATTCCCAGTTATATCGCGGACCGTCACGTCCCGTGACCCCCCTACCCCCGGTAGGGGTCATGATAATCATATGCCATGGTTTACGGGTTAGGTGATTATGCAGCCCACAGGGCTCCTTCGGCTCGGAATTGCATATGCTGAGAGCGTAGAAAACTGTATCGAACGCGTTGTGACTCATCCATGACTTAACATGATCATCCAGACTTTGCACGGGCAGTCTATTCGGTCGATCAGATAAAGAGTTATTTTAAGGCGGCCAGTATTCTGTAGGACTGTTTCAACTTCTGTCTGAATCCGGAGGCACCTTGAAGCAATGAGGGCTTGTGTTAGATGTGGAAGACGCCTTCGGAAGAGTGAGAAATTGGAAATGTGCGAACGCTGTAGAAAAGAGACTCTAAAAATCTTCCTGAGACAAACGCTTTACAATATCGAGCAGCCAGAGTCTCGATAGCCACCAACAACGGATTCAGCACATTGACGCGTTCTCTGCGTTCTTGTTTGGGAGAAGATGCGAAGCTCTCTTTGCTAGAGCTTCGTAGACGATGTATCCGCCGGCGATGCTGGTGATGCCGGCAATTGTATTGAAGAGTGATATGAAAGGTATGAAGGCGATAGCAGCTTCAATTGACTTGAACAGGAATGGCGATGCCGGCAGATTGGCGAGTACCATGATGACGACCCTTGTCAATAAGCCTGAAATGATACCGAGGCCTTGTGACCTACGTGAACTCATTTTGTAGAACGGTATCATTCCCAGAATCGTTCCAAACTCAGCTAGAGCCTTCATCGTAGCACTAAGGGCGGCGCCGCTGCGGGCTAGGATGGCTACGAACGCCACCAGACACGTTGCCGAGGATGAGTACGATCCATAGAAAAAAAGCGCCAGAACTATTGGAATCCCGTCTAGATCGAATCTCATCGCTGGGAACAATGGAAATGGGATCTTAATGCCCATGAATTTGAACGCATAATCGAGAACCACAACCAACGCGCCTAACATGGCTGTGCCAGTGACTTCTTTCGTTCGCAGTTTCTGTCTCAAAGCTGGTCACAACCCTTCTCAAGGACTTGACCGACTCAAACATAATCATTACCTAAGAGATCCTACGGCTCAATTCCTCAACTATTTGACTGGCATTCACTTCTATCTCAGAGCGATCTTTCATAGTCCTGATCTTGACCATGTCCTTTTCCAGTTCTCGTGGTCCGAGAATGATCACTATGGGAATGTTCATTGAGTTAGCATATTCCAACTGTTTCTTGAGCGACCTCTTCTTCATGTCAAAGTCGCAGGATATCCCGCTCTGTCTAATCTTCATAACGAGATTCAGGATTTTGTGGCGACTCTGTTCGTCAACTGCAGCCGCGAAGACTTTTGGAGTTTGAGCAATCTCTGGAAAGAGTTGAGCTCGTTCAAGTGAGATCATAAGTCTTTCAATGCCGCCGGCGACCCCTGTCGCAGGAATCTCTCTCTTTCCATACAGTCTGCCCAGTTTGTCATATCTTCCGCCGCCAAATACGGCTCCGACATCTTCTCCTCCCTTGTCGTAGGCTTCAAAGACTATGCCGTCATAGTATCCTATTCCTCTTACAATGCTGAGGTCTAGAACGCATTTCTGTGATCTACCAAAATCCTTCAGTAGATCAGATAGTCTGGATAGCTCATGATAGCCTTTTGAGCACATATCGCTTTTTGTGTACTTCTGCGGTATGTTCGCCAACACATGCTCAGCAGAGCCTTTCAGAGATATGACTTCACATATCTTTTCAAATGTGTCGTTTGCTATGCCGATCTTCCGGAATTCATTTCCAAACTCTTGCGGAGACGATTTTCTGTACTTGTCGATCACCCTAATCGTGTCTTCTATCTTGCCTTCACTTACGCCAATCTGCCTGAGAAAACCCTCAGCAAATCGTCTGCTACTCACGCGTACCTCGTACTCTCGCAGTCCAACGCTTTCTAGGACATCCATTGACAAGGCTATTATCTCTGCGTCAGCTTCTTGTTCAATTGTTCCAAAGATCTCAGCGTCCCATTGGTAGAAGTGTCTGTATCGCGCGAACTGGGGTTCGTCGTATCTCCACATCCCAGATATTGCGCAGATTTTCATGGGTTCAGGAAGATCGTTTCGGCTGGCTATCATCCTCGTCATTCCGACAGTGAGGTCGAATCTCAGTCCCAGATCTCTTCCAGCCTTGTCTGGAAAATAGTAGATTTCATCTCTTATCTGAGGACCACTCTTAGCCTCAAGCGTCTCCAGATTCTCAATCGATGTGGGTTCCACCAGCTGGAAACCGTACTTCTGCATTGTGCCAAGTATCTTGCCGTGAAGCCACAGCCTCTTCGCCATCTCAAGAGGGTCGATATCTTTCATTCCTCTTGGAAGCGAAAATGTCTTTTCTGACAATGGTCTTGACTTCCTACAATCGAACAGTCTAGATTTTCTCCACTGCTAGATTTCCAGCGAATTCAGAGAGTAGTAGACAATATCCGTCCTTCGGTCGATTACGGCAAGTATCAGCTCCTTCTTTTCTCTCGTTGCCACCTTCAGGTAATTACGCAGTTTTTCCAGGCTCGCTTCGGCTCCTTCATAGATTATTGACACGAGCCTTCTTAAGGCTCCTTTACCGTGAACCTCAAAATCTGCATTCTTGGACTCTCTCACAAGGTATCCTCTATCCCTGAGATCGCGGTAAATCAGATACTTTATCCAAATCTCAGCTTTCCCAGCAGACAGTTTATTGACTAGGTCACGAAGCTCAACTGATTTCGATGTTTTCGCATCTGAGACTCTGATGCGTTCTTTCTCAAGGAGATAGAAGGCTTCAAAGGGAGAAAGTACGAGTTTTCGTTTACGTACGTCGCCGAATCCTCTTTCACGTAGCTCTCTGAGGGATGAGGAGACAGGAATGTACACTTTCTCGTCCTTGTATAGCGCATTGAAGACTTCGATCGGGCTCTCCATGAAGTTCAACCGGTCAAGTAAGAGTTCATTGCTACTCATAAAATGATATTATGTGAAGCCACTAGCACGAATTTTCGACACCACTTCGCTGGCCTTAGGATTAGACTTAACTTGCAGGCCGAGAACCATGCTACAAAGGTGCAGGTGATGCATAACTTCTTCACGTTGCGAACTGTCGCTTGGAAAGATGGTAGGGTACGTTTGATAGACCAGTCAAGACTTCCTGAAAGGCTCAGCTACATTGAATGCACAAAGTACTCGGAGGTTGCTGAAGCGATCGCAAAGATGGTCGTGAGAGGGGCTCCAGCTATCGGAGTGGCAGGCGCCATGGGTATGGCGTTAGCTGCACTAGAGAGCAGAGCGAGAACCAAAACCAGTCTTATCAATGATCTAAGCCACGCAAAGAAAGTTTTGGATTGCACTAGGCCGACCGCTGTGAACCTTTCATGGGCGACCAGAAGAATTCTTAGTACTGCAAAATATTTCAAAGGCGATTCCAGATCGATTGTGAAAGCAGTTGTTCAAGAAGCCAAGGTGATGGCTGACGAGGATTTTGAAATAAATCAGACTCTCGGAAGGAATGGAGTTACTCTACTCAAAGACGGAGACGTTGTGCTCACGCACTGCAATTGATCTCATACAACGAGATCAGCGGAATGCGGGAGCACTTGCGACGGTCGGATATGGCACGGCGCTTGGAGTGGTACGTGCTGCTGTGGAGCAAGGAAAGCGGATCAAGGTATTTGCGACGGAGACACGGCCCAAACTTCAGGGAGCTCGACTGACTACCTTTGAACTAATTCTAGACAGAATACCGGTCACGCTCATAACGGACAACATGGTGGGCTACGTAATGGAGAACAATTTGGTCAATAAGGTGATTGTCGGCGCTGACAGAATTCTAGCAACGGGGCACGTCTTCAACAAGATCGGTACCTCTGCCGTGGCAATTGTTGCAAACCACTATGACGTTCCTTTCTATGTTGCGGCTCCAAAATCATCCTTTGATCTTGAAAGATCTGTGAAACGAGTAGAGATCGAGCAGCGTGATCCAATGGAAGTGAAGACGATAGGCGGTCGTCTCTTGACTCCTCGAAGTATCCTAGCACTCAACCCAGCATTCGACATAACGACGCCTGATCTAGTTGACGCTATAATAACGGAGAGGGGGATTATCCGCGCTCCTTACAAGAAAAATATTGGGAGAGTTCTCGGTTGAACCTAGGGGCCGCCATTAAGTGGCCGGCTTCTTCTTTATCTCAAGCACAATCTCAACTGGACACTTGGTAACCTGTTCTATTCTATTTTTCCATTCCTCACCGATGGAGACAAGAGCAAATATGCCTGTGACCTCTGCCTTAGCTTTTTGCGCGATCTTGACAAGAGCTCTTTGAGTCTCTCCACTATCTACTACATCGTCAACTATGAGAATGCAGTCGCCTTTTCTCAAACAGTCTCTTGGAACATAGAGACTCATCATTACAGCAGTCTTTGATGGGATGTAAACCTCTTCTATGAACTCCCTAACTCCAACTTCCCTACTCTTCTTGGCAATGACCAAGCCCACGCTCAATCTGTGCGCCAACAATGTGGCGATTGGAACGCCGTCGACAGCAGCCGTAACAATCTTCGTAATTCTTTTTCCAGCAAACTGATTGATTGCATGCTGGACAGCTCTCTCTAGCAATAACGTATCTGATATGATCTCGGTGTTGTCGAAGTAACCTAACTCATCAAAGCGGATCCTTTTCTGAAGTTCGTTTTCAAGACGCAAGATTTTCTGAAGCGTCTTGTTTATCGATTCTGCCCTCTGTATTGTGGGCAGGACATGGCCTTTCACATATCGGCTGAGGACAGTTTCTGGCAAGTTTATGATCTGAGCCAGCTCACGGTAGGTGTAGTAGTTCTTGGCAAGATTGAGCAACTCTATGGTCATCAACTTGTACTTCAGATCAAGTATTCGTGAGCCCGCTTTCATGACAGACGCACCACTTAACAGCTTCATGCTTAGGTGTATAACCGTTTCGCATCTTTTTTTGCACCAACATGATTTAGACAGTTATTCGTGAAAGCACTCAGTCAATCGAGCTCTAATGTTCAAATAGAAACCATGTGGTCTGCGATTGGCCGAACTGAGTACTGCTTTCCAAATTCATCATAAT
>CAZJUU010000123.1:0-5416 GCA_964549295.1 uncultured Candidatus Bathyarchaeia archaeon | reverse complement strand
ATTCCTCTAACCTTCGTTATACCATACACTAACTTCTTGGAACCGTCTATGTCGGCGCCTGATATTCTCACAATGTGCCTGAATTCTCTTGACATGACATCACCGTAAGCGTGCTCACTACCGTGCGAGACGCATGTTATTTAAGCATTTAGCCAAGATTTGCCAGCCAACTATCGTCGGTAACAAGCGCTCCTTTGACCAATATGACAGGAACGTTGCTCTCTCTGTTTGAAGTTAGGTCCAAGCCTCTTTTTGTGGGTATGTGAAATGATAGGAGGGACTTTTTCATTTTGTGGCTTCGTTGAAAAGAGTATCGGAAAATATATTTGACATGGCGATTATCTCTGTGTAATGGTGTGTATCTGTTGGAAGCCGAAGATGTAAAGGTGGTGGAGACAACTCCTATTGAGAAGGTGGATCACTGTCTTCTCGGTTTTCCAGATGTTGGACTTGTAGGTCTGATAGCTGTGAACCACATAGTCAATGCACTTGGGCTGGTGGACAGCGGCTATGTCGAATCTGATTATCTTCCACCGGTGATTGTTGTTCATCAGGGTGATCCCAAAGCGCCGATGCGAATCTACCGGAAGGAGAGGTTGGTCATCATCACGTCGGAGGTGCCAATTCAACCTATGGTCATACCGTTCTTGTCCAGGAAGATAGTTGATTGGACGAAGACGAAGGGAAGTCAACTTCTGATAACACTCAGCGGAGTCGCTGTGCAGAATAGACTTGAGATTGAGACTCCGGCGGTGTATGGTGTAGGAGGTTCCCCAAGCACGAGAGAACTTCTTAAGAAATCAGCGGTCAATTTGTTGGAGGAAGGTTTCATGGTTGGCGCTCAGGCGTCAATAATGAGAGAGTCTGTTAAGGCGAATGTCCCAAGCGTCATTCTGATGGCGCAATCCCACTCTCAATATCCAGATCCAGGCGCTGCAGCCGCGATTGTTTCTGCACTTAACAGGCTTTTGAATCTGAATGTTGAGGTTAAGGGGCTGTTGGAACAGGCTGAGGAGATCAGACTTAGGATGAGGGAGCTGATGCAGAGAACTTCGAAATCGATGCGGGGGATGGAGAAGGGACAGGAGCAGGAACTCCCTGCCATGTATGTCTAGTGAGGGAATAATATGATAAGACGTAGAAGAAGACCAATTGACGAAATTGTTCCCTTCGTGTGGGGATTTGGTGAACTGGAGAGTTTCTTTGAAGAACCTATGTGGGACGTTTCGCGACGCGAGATAAAGCCATTGGCTCAGGTACGCGAAACTGATGATAAAGTGGTAGTCTCTATTGACCTTCCCTACGTGAAGAAGGAGAATATCCAGTTGAATGTCACCGAAGATCGAGTCGAAGTCAGTGCAGAAATGGATAGATGCATCAAGTATGATCGCTGGGGCACTGTTCAGAGAGACTGTGAATTCAGGTCATATCGAACATCAGTAGCGTTACCAAGTGAAGTCAAACCTGAAGAAGCAACAGCACGGTTCAAATCTGGAGTTCTCGAGATAGAATTGCCTAAGAAGATTCAACGCCGCCGGATAGAAGTACAGTAAGTGAGCCAAGCATTTCTTCGGAAACATTCAAGAGTCCAATTCGTCAATTCCGCCATAAGACTACACAGGACAATTAACAGAAGCTTTGAGAATGCATGGTTCCTACCATATTCTACTACTCTTGTGATAGCTTCCCTTCACGGGTATGACGTTTCCACATTTCGCACATTTGTTCTCAGGAGTCAGATTCCAACTCAGGATGCTTAGACCGAGGCGTTCAATTGCAGGCGACCCGCACTTGGGGCAATAGGTGTTCTCTGACCTGTGACCAGGAACATTGCCGGCGTAAACGTAGTGTAGGCCTTCCTCATGTGCCACCTGAATTGATTGCTCAATTGTCTTTACAGGTGTTGAAGGCAAGTCTGTGATCTTGTACTGAGGTCTAAATGCAAGAAGATGGAGTGGAGTATCTTCTCCCAGATTGTTCTTGATCCACTTGACCAGCATACGAAGTTGTTCCAGGGAATCTCCAATCTTCGGAACCACCAGGTTTGTTATTTCAATATGTATGTTCTGTCGCTTCATCTCTAGCAGACATTCGTGGATAGGTTCCACTGATGGGACTGATGAGAATTCCCTGTAGAACTCTTTGTCTCCAGCACCTTTGAAGTCCACCGTAGCCGCATCGAGGAAAGGGGCAATAGTCTCCACAGCCTCACGGGTCATGTAGCCGTTGGTTACGAATGTGTTGAAGAGCCCGTCGTCATGGGCCAGTTTAGCCGTATCGTAAGCATACTCAAAGAAGATTGTGGGTTCTGTGTAGGTGTATGATATCCCAGCACAACCGTGCTGCTTAGTCAACTTCACAACATGTTCGGGTGGAAGACTCTCTCCAGTGATATTCCCTTCCTGACTTATTTCCCAGTTCTGGCAGAACCTGCATCTGAAGTTGCAGCCGACTGTTGCTATCGACATGACCAAAGAGCCTGGATGAAAATGCCAGAGAGGTTTCTTCTCTATTGGGTCGACGTTTGCCGCGCATGCTCTGGCGTACACGAGCGAATATAGTGTGCCCTCAACGTTTTTTCGAACTTTGCAGAAACCCACTGTGGTTTCAGGAATTACGCATCTTCTAGAACATAGATTGCATTTTATTTTCCGTTCTGCCAGTCTCTCGTAAAGCATTGCCTCCTTCATTCACAATGCACCGAGAGGAGTCGCCGGCAGACCTTCGAGCACCTGAATTTTCAGATTCATCTTCCACAATACGGACATGCATGGTACATTGGAACTGTCGATGTTGCAGCGATTTGATAAACCTGCGGAATTACCGGTGGCAAGATTCTACGCGAACATTCAGTGCAGAGCACGATTCCCATTCTCGGTATCGAACAGTCTCTGCATATCGATCGTCCACATCGGCCACAGACATGAATGGCTGGAAGGTTTGGATGATAGAAGCACATGCCCGGTCGAGTTATTGAACGAAGCGGAGGAGAGGGAGCCGGAATAGGTTTTGTTCTCGGCATCACAGATAGCAAGCTTCCACAACCTGAGCAGAACATGCTTTCATCTCTATTGTCATATCCGCACTTGCCACATTTCTTTACCAATATTCTGTTTCCTTCCTGACTAACCAAACTCGATACACTTGCTTATAATATTGCTCTCGACCGAACCTACATTTGGACTAGGATGACGTGATGAAACAACATTTCATATCGACATGTTCAATGGAGCTACAGAAATTTTCTAATGAAAGAGGCTTTGACGTGGCCGAAAAGAAAAAAATCGCTGTCACACAAGTAGCTGATTAATGCGTCCGAGTTGAGTATATGAGACTTTGGCGCCGGGAGAGGGATTTGAACCCTCGAGGCCCGTTAGGGCCACAGGCTCTCGAGCATGTCTCCAGGCTTGGGCTATTTGATTCTTGCAAATCTGCCCCGTACCAGGCTCGGGAATCCCGGCGTTATCAACCGTCCATGTGATTTCTGTGTAGATGTATAAAGATTCAGTCTGAACCTTTCTTCGCAGTTTCTTCTCTTCTTCTTTTCCAGCTTGACAGGTATGTTCCCGGAGCCATGACTACTCTTACAGTCTCGCAGACAAATCCTTTCTCTGCCTCTATCATGTTCTCTGTCGACATGAGAGCTCTTGCCAACGCTACAGCTTCACCCTTGAGTGTGAACAATGCAACTGGGCTTCTGGGTTTGATATCTGAATCCAGTCTTGACACCCCTGGAGCCGCCAGCGAAGCGCCGTGACATATCGCGTCTACAGCTGAATCTTTCAAATAGATTTTCGGAACGTACTCGAACGCCACTTCCATAGGTCTAACCATCTCTCTCATAGGTTTCTCGTCACCTTCTCTCAGTTTTTCTTGCGCATACAACAAATCGTATAGGTTGAAAAGGTTAGATTCTTCACTGAATGGCCCTGCCCTTGTCCTTCTCAGTTCTCTCATATGAGCGCCTGAGCCCAGAACTTCTCCTATGTCAGAACACAGTTTTCGAATGTAGGTTCCAGCTTGGCATGCAACTTTGAAGAGGACTCTGCTTTCCTGGATCTCAAGGAGGTCTATATTGTATATCCACCTTTTTCTAACCTCTCGCTTAACTGAAGCTTTCAAAGGTGGTTTCTGATAGATTTCTCCCGTGAACTCCTGCAGGATTCGTCTAATTCTGTCTTCATCAATCTTCTCATGAATCTCCATAAGACAGACGTACTCTTTTCCCGATAGTAGAAAGGCTTGAACTGCTCTTGTGGCTTCTTCGAAGGCTACTGGAAGCACGCCGGTGACTTTGGGGTATCCCCGATCCCTTGATCTCTAGGGTTCCACCGTGACCGGCATGGCTTAGACCAAGTATCTTCTTGACCCATGCCACGACCTCGTGGCTGGAGGGTCCTGGAGGCTTGTCTAGGTTCACGATTCCGCGGCGCATATGATCTTGGATTGGCCGTTCTTGTGGGTTACATCCATACGTTGGATCTGCCAGGCTATCGGTTCTGATTACAACCTGTCTCGTCTTTATCCATGGAGGAGTTACAGTCAATATCAGTCACCCAGATTCAGTTGCTTGTAAGCATAATAAAGGGTTTAACGTGGTTTCATTAGACAATATGACGGAGAAAAGGTAACTGAATGCCTAGGAAGGTTCGAGGTTCAGGAGCTACGTGAAGATCTCGGGTGTAGCATCAATCTCGTGCAGCGGTTCTGTCAAAGGGACATGAGGATAGGTTGACGACAACCGGGACGCCTGTTCTGAATCACACAAACTCGCTTTGGATAGGGTAGTGGAAAGGAGTCGTTTCGATGCAAAGACTAAGGAAAGTGTTCAAGAAAGGAGGCATCCGCAGGTTCTTCATCAATACCTTGTTTGATTCAACATTCATGCTACTTGGAATTGTTGTTGGATCGGCTGTTGCTGGAGAAGTTAGACTTGAGTCCGTCATATCTACCATGATAATCACCAGCCTTGCCCTTGGAATTTCGACTGGGGTTAGTGTATATGAAGCGGAGAGTCTTGAGCAAGAAAGAAGAATGGCCAGACTTGAAAAGGCGATGATTGAGGATCTGAGTGGGACATCAGTTCATAAGTCGGCAAAATTTATCACTTGGGCAGCATCGTTGATCAATTTCTCCACGCCACTTGTATCATGTGCGATCTTGATCGCCCCCTTCGCATTGGTTGTGGCTAATATTGTGAACTTGCAGTCTGCGGCGAGGATTTCTATTGCTATGGCCATAGGCGAACTTTTCATCGTAGGAGCCTATATGGGCAAGATTGGAAAGAAGAATCCTTGGATAAAGGGGCTTAGAATGGCTGGCTTCGGGCTGATCGCTTTTATGATCGGCCTTCTACTGGACACTCTGATTTGAAGTATCTATGAATCATCGGACACTGCAATTGCTCAAATACTCG
>CAZJUU010000122.1:0-5425 GCA_964549295.1 uncultured Candidatus Bathyarchaeia archaeon | reverse complement strand
GTCGAAGACTTCATCAGTAAATCCCTGCAGGGCGCCTTCCGGCAACGCGATGAGTCTTACAGGCAACTCGACCTCAGTCAACCAAACCGCAGCACTCATCGCATCGTGGATATGCTCCAAGTTTACAGCTATCTCCTTCCGCTTCTCAACGCCACGGAAGGATGTTTGTAGAGCGACCGCCATGTACGGTTGTACCATGGAATATACCTCATCGATGTAACAAGCGAGGCACTGTACTTAAACTCATGGAGAATACTCCTTGATCCCTCTACAAATTGAACCACTCACCCCTGGTGGAGCATGAACTCGACTTGGGTTTCAACCACGGACTGAGCAACATACCACTGTTTACTACGGCTCTAGGAAGGTTCATATGACATGAACGTTTTTGTCCACAGAGGTCTCTAAAGCTGGTGCAAGTTCAAATTAGAATGCCCGAGAAAGTTGTCAAGGATATTGATCGATGGATAGTCGAGGGTAGGTTCGCAAGTAGAAGCGAAGCGATAAAGACTATCATCGTCCTGTACCAAGAAAGAGAGCGCACGAGGCAACTCTATGAGATGCTCCTGGGGCGAAGCAAGGAATCCGAGGAGAAACCAGAGACTCTATTATCGTTAGAGGAAGTTAAGTGAGCTTCAAGGTTCTGCTGCACCCCAAGGCCGCGAGTTTCGTAGAGAAGTTAGACAGATCCCCAAAGGAAGGCATCAGACAGAGTTTAAGGGAGTTGGAGAGCTCCACTGAAGCAAAGGGTGATCGTCTCAAGTATTCGCAATTCTGGAGGCTTGCTTAGAATCGGGGACTACCCTGTGATATATGAGATAGATAGGGAAGCGGGCAGAGTCATCATTCTGTTCATCGGACACGGAAGAGATGCCTACGACGGCTTCTCTAGGCTCCTGGACTAGTTTTCGTTCCTCGCGTTGCGACTATGACGACAAAACGTTCGATCAGCAAGGCGATTTTCTTGGACTGAAAAACTCCCCAATGATGATAAGCTTCCTTTGCTTTCTAATCAATGGAGAACAAGGAGTCTACCCTAGATATACACACTTTGCAATCTTGTATGGTAGCCCGGCGGATATCCATGCATATGCACGAATTTATACCAAAACCCCTTTTTTCCGGTTTCACTGTTTCGGAGTTCGCTTTCAGTCCGTGTTTGGACAGATATTCAAAGAGTCTGCCTTGAACTGCACACAAACCTCTTTTCCCTCCTTTAGATCTAGGTCTCTTAGCGAGCTCAATGTCAGCTCAGATTTTACTAGGAAACCTATATCCACAGTCACTTTAGCAGTAGATTTCATCTGGACAATTTCAGAAACAACTCCCGAGAATCTATTGCAGGTACATTTACACCATTTCGGAGTGTTGTCATTTGGCTCAGAGAGGACAACGTCTTCTGGCTTCAGTGTTACCAAGACGCTTTTCTGATCTTCCTCGCCAATCGAACTTGCCAGAATCTCTTTTCCATTTATTTTGATCTTGGTGACACCAATTGATTCTTCGATAATGCTAGCGCTGTAGATATTCAAACCAAGGAATTCGGCCACAAATCTTGAGTTGGGATTCTCCAGAATCTGTTCAGGCCGACCTATTTGCTGGATTCTTCCATTTCCCATGACTGCTATTCTGTTGGAAAACATGTAGGCTTCTGCCAAATCATGAGTAACATAGATTGAAGTTGTCTGAAGTGTTTTCAAGATAGTCTTCAAGTCGGCTCTCAGGGTTTCTCTGGTCGTCCGATCAAGCGCTGAAAGAGGCTCGTCAAGAAGCAGGACTCTTGGGTTTGTTGCAAGCGCCCTTGCGAGAGCTACACGTTGCTTCTGTCCACCACTGAGCTGATCGGGATAATATTTGCCGTATTCACGAAGCCCGACAAACTGGACAAGCGAGCCAACCCGCCTCTTGACTTCATTCTGAGGTACTTTGTTCGCTTCTAATCCGTACGCTATGTTTTCGGAGGCTTTCATGTGTGGAAAAAGAGCGTAGTCTTGGCAGACATAACCTATCCCTCTTCTAGCCGGCCTCACATGTGTTCTGTGTCTGCCTTTCCCGCCTTGAACGAGAACATCATCGATATAGATCTCGCCTTCGTCGGGTTGACACAAGCCCGCGATTATGTTTAGTGTAGTAGTCTTTCCGCAGCCATTCGGCCCAACTACTGACAGAATTTCGTTCCTCTCAACATTAAGCGATATTCCTCTAAGAACTTCTTTTTCTCCAAAGCTTTTGACGATATTCACGAGTCTAATCATAATAGATCCCAGGTTTCTTTCGTCCCAGCAGTCTGAAGAGTGCAAGAACGAAGAAGGATACTACTACCAGAATCGCTGAGAGTATGTTTGATGCCAATGGGTCTTCAACCATGAGCGTGTATATCGCCAACGGCATAGTCTGTGTCACGCCTGGAAGATTTCCGGCGAACATCAAAGTTGCTCCAAATTCACCCATCGATCTGGCCCAAGTCATTACGATGCCTGACACGACACCGTGAGTTGAGAGAGCCAGAGTGACTGTAAAGAAGATCCTGATCCTTGAAGGGCTCAGTATTCTTGCGCTATCGATGATGCTTTTTTGGACATTCTCGAAAGCCACCTTGGTTGATCTCAGAATGAATGGTGATGCTACAAAGAACTGAGACAGAACAACAGCAAGGGTGCTCCCCGGCAGAATTATGCCTAATCCTCTTAGTGTGGGTCCAAGGATACCTCTCGGCGCAAACGCGAGGAGCAATGCCATGCCTGCTACTGCTGGTGGCAGGACCATCGGCAAGTCCAATATGGTTTCAACAATCGGTTTTCCAACAAACCTCCTGGTTGCGAGCAGGTAGGCTGTTGGAACCCCAAATACAAGAGCCAGCATAGTACTTAGAAACGAGGTCAAGAGTCCAACAGTCAATGCGTCAATAACTCTGCCACTTTCCAGTTCAAGTATTAGCCTACTCAAACTAAGATTCATGAAGACGGACATGATAGGTAATATGATGAATAGTACAAAGACTAGGCATGTACCTGCTAAGCACACGTTCACCATAGTGTCCGATATACGGTCGGAATCAAGAAATCCCATTACACGTATCCTTCTGGAAGCATGTTGATATAGCAACACCCCATCGCATAGAATGTCTGACATGCTGCAAGACGCTACACTGGCACAATTCTTTGCGAGATTGTAACTGAGCAATACAATTGGATCAGATCAAGAACCGTAATACCATTGGAATTCGCTATGCTCATCTGATCATTGCGATAGATTATCATAGCACTCTCTTCGCCAAAACCATACTCGTGCAATAGTTGTTGTCCATCCTTGGAGATCCAGAAATTCACGTATCGAACTGCTAATTCACTTTGAGCGGAATCGTTGATTACCGCGATTCCATATGTCCCCTTTGTGTTGACTTCATCAGGTATGACAATGTTTTTCAGCTCAGTGTTAGATTTGGCGTCGGAAACATAGACGAATCCTGCATCGCAGATTCCCATCGAAACCTTGGCGACCACACTCTCAACGTTGGTTTCGTATGAGACAATGTTGCTCACAACTTTCTCTCTGAAGTTGATCCATTCTTCTCCTTTGTAGTTTGGACTGGACTTCTCTCCCCATGTGTTTTGAATCTTCGTCAGAGTCATGTTTGTATATTTTCCGGCAGGGACTGTCCAAGCTGCCACAATAATTCTTGTGCCTGGTCGAGCCAATTGCCATAGATCGGTTATGTTTGCTGGGTTGTCAGCTGGCAATACCACAACAAGTACGTTGGTCGTGAAGTTCCAGTACTCATTGTTATAGAGAAAGCCTTCCTCGAGCAGCTTCTTGGTCCATTTGAAGTCTGCGGCCATATAGACGTCCGCAGGAGATCCAGACGTTATTTGTTGATAGAGGCTGTCGGAGCCTCCAACGTTGAAGATGATCTTTGCTTTGTTTTCTTTTTCAAATATTTGCTGATATTTCTCCGTGACTTTGCCTAGGCTTGCTGCAACAAATACTCGCAACTCAATTGGCTGTTGTTGGCTTGACTCTTTTTCGTTAGAGTGTGTCCCATAGGAATAGAAGGTTATGTACGCACTTATCGAAATGATCAGAATTACAAGTATCAAGGCAACCGCCAGTCTCTTGTTCAAAGCTTGTCCCTTCACTCTGGTTCCGAGTGAGTCTGTAAGGTTACATTTAAGCCAGATTGTAACACATATCGGTTACAGTGTAATCACATGAAGAATCAGGATATGGGGCTTCTAACTCCACGCCAAGTACAGGTACTTCTGATGAGAAGAAAAGGAAGAACTCAAACCGATGTCGCAAGACGACTCAAGACAACACGAGAAAACATAACGATGCTTGAGAAGCGAGCCTGGCGGAATATCGACAAAGCGAAGGCCACACTCACCGCATTACAGACTTACGGACTATCTGTGCCGGTTGCCATAAGGCCGGGTACGCACCTCGTGGACATCCCGCGAATGGTGATTGATCAGGCTGACAAGGCACGTATTACTCTAAGAGCAAATTTCACTCGCATCTACGAGGATATCAGGTTCAAGGCCAAACGTTCTGTGAGAGGAGCGCACGCCGATCAACCGCTCACGATTTGGATCATGCCTGATGGCGATTTCATTGTGGAAGAGAAAAAGACCTAGCGCATTCTGATAGTTTATCGAAGTACGTCTGTATTCGAATAGCCTCGGGGATACCACTTGGTAGCCCGGGGGATATCCATGCATATGCACGAATTTATGCCAAATCCTTTTTTTTGCTCAATGGGACTCCGATGTCGTACGTGGAAGCAGAGGCTGCAATCGTACTATTTTCTCCGAGAAGCCGTCCGGTTCTGGTTGACAAGCAAATCACGTTTAATGCCAGAAGGAAGGGGAGCCTAGGCGTCGCAGAATAGCAAACGAGGTTTTTGCGGGTCTGCGCGGGTTAGCCCAATAGTTTGAGCGACTTTAGCCTTTCTTATTGAGCCTTCATTGCACTGAATGAACTTTGGACAAATGTTTCATTGTTTGAACTTCAGTGTTCCCTTTCTTGATGTATCAAACTTCTTAACATCTCTTATATATTCACTTCAACATACCCACGGGCCAGCGTGTAGAAAGCGCATATTCACAGGAGTATTGGTAATTGGGTAAGAAACTTTCCGCTTTCTTTCTGGTCTTGATCTTTGCGTTTTCTACAGCATTGATTGCGGTTCCAGTTCAGGCTCATTTCACGCTTGGTCGTCCAATAGGTACATCGCCATATCGCGTCCGCGATTTTGACCCACATGCTCCAGGTCCTACTGGCTATGTATGGCCTGGAGCAGGCGTAATGACCCTTACCGACTCACCACCGAACACGGGTAGCGGCGCTCCAAGTCCAGTAACCTGGAGTACAGGTCCATATCTTCCACCGGGCTATCAATCGCCCTTCAGCACAAATCCACCGGGAG
>CAZJUU010000121.1:0-5439 GCA_964549295.1 uncultured Candidatus Bathyarchaeia archaeon | reverse complement strand
TTGTCCATCAGTTCGTCGACGCGTGGGTTGCTGTATCCCATATTGTTGAAGAAATATGCCGCAATCATGTTCCTAGTCTCGAGATGTTGCATTGCATCGGTCGGTGTTGGTCCGCCATAGTAGTAGCCAATATTCATCTGGAAGTTGGGGCCGATCTCTCCTTCCTTGAACATGAAGTTGTCCTCAAGCCATAGCAGGTCTTCTTGGATAACGTTCTCCATTTCGATGCCTATCCTTGCCCATTGAGCTCTGACCAGTTCCACATCGGTTATGAAAGGCGCGAAGTTTGGAAGCTTACAGACAAGTTTGAATCTCTTGCCACTGCTGTCCTCAGTGTAACCTGCTTGGTCAAGAAGTTGCTTTGCCTTCTCAATATCGTATGGATAGCTCTTGACATTTGGGTTGTAGTACTGGTGTGTGAAAGGAGAGTCAGCTAGTGGGCCGGTCAGCAATCTGCCATATCCATAGTAGACCTTCTCGAAGAGCTCCTGCATATCAGTGGCGTGATACAGAGCTTGTCTTACTTCCTTCTTAGCTACTGGGTTGTCCCCCATACCTTGTCTAATTGGGTTCCTTATGTTCCATTGGAATTTCCACATAGGTAGCATTGGAGAGTCTGGTGCACCAAGATCAGTGTTGGGATCCTGCTTCCAGTCAACACTGGTTGAATACGAGATGTTCCAAAGATAGTCCAGCTCACCAGTCTTGTAAGCTTGGAATGCTGCGCTCTCGCTGGCAACGACTCTGAATATTATCTTGTCGAGGTACGGTTTGCCTTCCATGAAGTAGTCAGGATTCTTCTCAACCGTTATGCTTGTGCCTTTCTGCCATTCCTTGAACTTGAACGGTCCAGTTCCTATGGGACTCTGATTGTACTGGTTGTCGTTTATGTCTATGCCTTCAAACAGATGCTTAGGAAGTATAGACGCGGCGTACACCTGCGAAAGGTGCAACAGCAGATCCGGATCCGCTTGTTTCAGTCTAAACTCAACCGAGTGCTTGCCCACTGCCGTGACATTGTCGATCGCACCGTAGAATGACTCATATGATGGGCATCCTTTTGGAGCTGCATCAGCAAAAGTGAATACAACATCGTCTGCTGTAAATGGTTCCCCATCATGCCACATCGCATTTTCCACAAGGTCGAAAGTGTACGTCTTCCCATCGGCGGAAACGGTTGGTAGCGCTTTCGCGAGATCTGGATACAAAGTGTTTTGGAGATCTCTCCAGAGTAGACGATCAAAGATCGAACCAGTAACGCACAAGGTAAAGTCGTGCATCTGCGTTATCGGATTCAGCGGAGCCGGCTCGCCCTGAAAATAGAAAATGAGGCTTCCACCGTACGTTGGTCCCGTTGTCGCAGCTGTTGAAGTCGTAGCAGTTGTAGCCGTCGGTGCAGTGGGCCTGGTTGCATAGTATGCTCCTGCACCTGCGGCCGCGACTATTACTATTCCAGCGCCAGCGTATTTCATGTACCCTCTTCTTGTAACCTTTTCCTCAGTCATTATTGTCACCAGTTTTTTGCAGCAACAGTATTGGCCTGTCTGTCTATAAGAGAATTGTCATTGAAGACAGATCTTGCGACAACTTGTCAGATGGAATTCGATTGGATATACAATCTGTCATGACCAAGCCTCTTGGTTTTTCGGATGCTCTTTTCATCAACTCACCCTTTCCTTGTTTCTCCCAAATCTTTTCAGCAATAGAAGTCCGAGTCCGAATGGAATCATCAAAACAATACAATATGATGCCCTTGATTAGAGTTGGCACTTCCAGTTTCGATCCATGGCAATTCTTTTAAATCGACTACATGCAAGCGTACGTCTACGGCGAGACAATCGTGACCAACGGAGAATCTGTACTGTCCGTTAAGAATCTGCACAAATGGTTCGGAAAGGTTCACGCATTAAACGCCTTGAATGTTGACATACGTCGAGGCGAGACTGTCGGACTAATAGGAGACAACGGCTCGGGCAAGTCTACGCTGATAAAGATCCTAGCTGGTGTCATTCAGGAGGATCAGGGAGACATATTCTGGGAAGGAACAAAGGTAAAGATTCGATCCGTTCAGGATTCGCGAAGACTCGGAATAGAAACGGTATTCCAAGAAAGAGGGCTCATTGAAAGCTTCAGTGTGAGCAGAAATGTATTCCTAGGTAGAGAACCAACACGGTTCAATTTCATTCAATACGACAAGATGGCGAACGAGAGCAAGGAGTTGATGGACAGACTAAGTCTAAGAATCAAGCCTGATCAAGAGGCACGTTTCTGCTCTGGTGGAGAAAAACAGGGAATAATCGTTTCTAGGGCGATGCACTTCAAGGCCAAATTGATAAATCTAGACGAACCAACAAGGGCACTTTCCGTAAGAGGCGTGGAACAGGTTAGGAACTTCGTAAGAGAGCTGAAACGAGAGAACATTGCATGTGTGTTTGTAACTCACAATTACTACGATGTCTATCCAGTTGCAGATAGATTTGTCATAGTGAGCCGAGGCGAGAAAATTATGGACATCGAGAAGAAGGACGTGCCCTCGGTGCATACGCTTGAGGAAATGATATTGAAACTTGCGGCGAGGTGAGTGGAGTGATAAGGACAAAGGAAGAAACGCAAGTTTTTCTCCTCGACCAATTGGCTTGGATTTTGGTCATAGGGTTTTACCTTGGATTCGCGGTTGTGAAACCAACTGCGATGCTGAATGTTGATACTTTGCATTTCTTGCTCTATTCATCGGTTCCAATCGGTTTTCTAGTGTTTGCCGAGTCCATTTGTCTCTTCACCGGTAATTTCGATCTTTCCATAGCGGAACAGGCTGGACTTGTAGGGATGGCCACGGGTACTATTCTAATGGATCTGCCGAGGGATTCGTGGTACACAATCGTGTTGTGTATCGTCCTTCCAGTCATATTTGGGATTATGTGTGGTTCTCTGAATGGATTCTTGGTGGGTAAGGCTGGACTAAACCCTTTTCTTGTCACAATGGGAACCATGATTGGTTTTGATGGACTTACGATGTTGATACATCCTCAATCAATTTGGGGGCGTGAACTTCCTCAGTTCTTCATTTCCATAGGAGCGAATGAGATTTCGAGCATTGCGATATTCATCTTGATTCTCGTTGGGATGTGGTTCTTCTTCAAATATGTTCCAGCAGGCACTTACCTGTACGCTGTTGGTGGTGATCGTGAGACAGCTCGGATGTTTGGAATCAAAGTTGAGAACACAGTTCTTGTCGCCTACGTCTTGAGCGGATTGTTCTCTGGTCTCGCAGCCATGTTCTATGTTGGCTTCAACAAGGGTGTCCCGATAAACATGGCCGGAGGGGCGCTTTTCCCAGCCTTTGCAGGGGCTGTGATAGGGGGGGTCGCTATTGCCGGCGGACGGGGATCAGTGGTCAACGCCTTTGCGGGAAGTCTGCTGATCGGCTTGCTCGAGACAGGGCTGACGATGTTTGCTATTTCGCCTGATGCTCGAAAAGTAGCTTTTGGCATGCTCGTCGTCGGTGCCATAGTCCTCGATCGTGCCAGAGGCGGACTGCGAGACAGGATCCTGAGACCGAAATAGTATGATTGATGAGATGACCATCGGGATCTAAGTCTTAAATATTGTAATAGCGGAGAATAGGTTCTACGGAAGTGAGAACGTATGTCTTCTGGAGAAGTCTCGAGACGGAACTACGTGAAGTATGCGGGGGCCGGAGTTGTTGTTGTTGCGGTAGCTGCGGCTGGAGGTTATTACGCCACAAGGCCGCCAGCGATCACTGAAACAACAACGGAAACGTCAGCAAAGAAGTGGAAATGGGGATTTTCCCCATATTACATAGACGATGACTGGTACAGGACAGATGTCAAGGGCGCGGAGTTCTATGCGGCTGACAGAGGATACGACTTCATTGTTCAAAATCCACACGGCAATATTGAAACCCAAATCAAAGACGTTAGGAACATGGTGTCTGCTCTGAAAATCGACGGTTTGCTCCTAACTCCATGCGACGCGGCCGTAATAGTTGACACCATAGAATGGGTCAAAGAACAAGGTGTTCCTGTGGTCTTGACTTGGTACGACGCGGAGACAGAGGCGGCTGACTTCGCGATAATAACTGACTTTGACTTCATTGGAAAGCGAATGGCTGAGGAAATGATTGCCGCAGCGCAGAAAGACAACGCGGAGATCAAGGGAAAGGTCTTCATTGTTGCAGGGCCTTCTGGAGACTACCAATCGATGACACTGACCAATGCGGAACTGGGGGTTCTGAACAACTATCCTGACTTAGAAATTGTCAAACTCGAATGTCCATCATGGGGAACAGATGAAGCGATAAAGAACGTTGTGGACGCCTATCACGGACATGGTAAGCCCTTCGGACTTCTAGCCAACAACATGACCACAGCCATCGGGTCGGTCGAAGGAATGAGGAGTGCGAACATAGCTGTTACGCGGGGTCAACCAGGTCACATATACACATCAAGTTTCGATGGAAACCCCACAATATGGGATGATATGGAGGCTGGGCTGATAGACTGTTTCGCTGATGGACCAAACCCTCACCTTGAGTGCCTTGGCATGGATTGTCTGGCCATAATCAAGGAAAAAGGTCTTGAAGCGCTGCCACCTGTTGGAGCGACCGTTATACAGGATCTGAACAAACCCGAAGGCCCGCAATCTGACGGAACTTGGAACTTCATACTGTATGGAAAAGAGCACAACGGTGTCAATCCTTGGCTGGTAGCACCATGGGCGCCATCACAAGTGTTCTCATTCAAAGGCTATCACTCGAGAATGCTTGCTGCGGGCGCGATTGTGACACCAGACAAGCTGGCTGAATTCAAAGAAATCAGTTGGGTGAAGCTTTCAGAAGCTTGGCTTATGTGAAACAGTGTACGAGAGACATCAACTCCCCTCTTCTTTCCTTTTTCTGATTACTAGGAATCGCATTCGTCAAGGCTTTCCAACAATGGCCTTGATAATTCTGTGAGCTAAAGACTCTATGGAAAGCCGAGAGCGTGTTACAAGGGCTATTGAATTCGAGTGTCCTGATAGAATACCAATAATGCACGCATTCCTACCATCAGCAATACAAAAGTACGGCGAGAGAACCGTAAGAAGTCTCTTCGACAAGTATCCTCACGACTACGCTGACGTCTACCAGTACTCAACAATGTCTTCTGATCCCATTTTCCAGAAAGGAGGCTGTCGTGACGCATGGGGCTGCATCTGGCTGAATGTGAAAGGCGGCATAATGGGGCAAGTGACGGGGCACCCTCTTGCACATTGGGACTCCTTGGAGGAGTACGAGTTTCCAAATCCTCTTGACGATCCATACTTTGAGCAAGTCGAAAGCTCTTTGAAGAAAGATGGCCACAAGAAGTTCTATTCAGTTGACTATCTTTGCTTCTTTGAGAGGATGCAATGGCTGCGGGGATACGAGAACCTTATGAT
>CAZJUU010000120.1:0-5473 GCA_964549295.1 uncultured Candidatus Bathyarchaeia archaeon | reverse complement strand
ATGGCCGACGATCATGACCTGTTCTTGCTGAAGAATCTCTTGTGCCTTCTGGAGTTTTCCAGCTTTCTCTGCGTAGAGGCTCAGTATTGTTTCACCTTTCTGGACTGGGTCACCCATCTTTTTGTGGAGGTATATGCCTGCACCTTTGTCTTTTGGAGCACCTGCCAACCTAGCGGTCTCGACAAGTTTCTGACTATTTATCCAAAGGACCGACCCGGATTCCATCGAGTCGAAATTCATCTTCTCTTCTCCGATCTTGATATCTTCAGGTCCTATCTCTGGATCCCCACCCTGTTCGGAAATTATCTCGCGCAACTTCTTCTCAGCTTTTCCCTGTGAAAGCGTCATCGCCGCTGTTCTCTTACCATTCGCGTCTCCGGTCATTTCGATTATCATTCCCGCGATATCAGTAGCCTTGTCTAGGAGATCCGCGACTGAACGCTTCCTACTTATTATTTCAAGAGCTTCTTTGGCCTCTAGAGCGGGCCCTATCGCGTGTCCAACTGGCTGGTTTCCATTGGTGATGGCGCATTGGATCTTCATTCCTAACCTTTTTCCGAGTTCCAAGAAGTCTCTGGCCAGAAGTCGTGCATCCGGTATTGTCTTGACTTTTGCACCCATTCCTACAGGGATGTCAACAACCACATACTCGGCGCCGACAGCTTTTTTCTTGCTGACTATGGACGGGAGAAGAAGGGGATCTATGGAAAGTGGGTACTCAACTTGAACGAATATGTCATCCGCCGGTGCCATCTGCAGTGCGCCGCCCCAGACTATGCATCCCCCAGCCTTCTCAACAACCCCTCTCACCTGATCGATTTCCAGATTGACTGGCATAAGTACCTCTGCTCTGTCAGCACTTCCCGCGGCCGAAGTAATTGCCCGTGACGAGCTTTTCGGTATAGTCAAACCGCAGGCAGCTATCATGGGAACGACGATGAGTGTTGTCTTATCTCCAGGGACTCCTCCGATCGAATGCTTATCAACAATGGGTCTTCTATTCAGTTCAAGCGTCTTGCCAGATTCAACCATTGCCAATGAAAGGCTTGTCGCCTCATCAAGATCCAAATGAAATGTGTTTAGGGAGGTTACAAAGGAAGCGATTTCTATTTCGCTAAGATCACCTCGTACCGTGTCCCTGATGATTTCAGCAATCTCTCCAGAGGCAAGCTTCCTACCCTCCAACCTGTTGCGGATATACGTCAATGATGTTGGCGGACTCGCGATATCGATATCCACGACTTCTCCTCCCCGAAGGCTCAACGCATTTCGAACTTCCTCAAAAACTCCAATCTTACCCTTTCCGACGACTCGGCTCGTGGTATTGACTAATGCTGTGAGTCCCTTCTGGTCATATCGAAGCCTGACTCTTCCAGAACTTCTTGTTCCGAGCTCCGCAGCATCGTCTACATGCAAAATAACTACTGCCTTTCCAGAAGCTTCGAGTCCAATCGGTTTTGCCACGAGCTTCATTCAGTATCCGCAGCCTTGTTGGATAAGGAATTCTGAAGCATAATACGGGTCTTCACATATCAAATTGTTGTGGTGGAAACGTCAAAAGCGTGTGATTCATGTCTGTTAAAGATCAGTTTCATATTCCTAAGCAATCGCTCTAGTGAGCATCTATATCGAAGTGGTTGAAAAGAAGAATGGAGTTGGGGGCTTGAAAAGCGATCTGAGAAGGAGTATCATAGAATTTCAGGACGGAGCGGAGAGACTGAAACGTATTCAAAGAGAAGGCTGGATTAGAGCAGGAGTAAAGAAACCGGAATCTGTGGCAGATCATTCCTATGCCTGTGCAGTATTGTCCATGATGGCCGGAGACCTGTTCGGGTTTGACACTGAACGCTTGATTAGAATGGCATTACTTCATGATCTCTCTGAATCCATTACAGGAGATTTAACCCCTCGACGAAAAAGGACGCTGGGGCGCCAGGTAGCAATACTTGAGAAACAGGCCGTAAGGACCGTAGTGTCTCATTTGCCATCGAAAGTGAAAAAGGAATACATTCATTTGATCGATGATTATCGAATGCAGCATTCAAGAGAATCCAAGTTTTTACGGGACATAGATAGAATCGAGATGTGCATCCAAGCACTCGCGTACATTAGAGATGGCCATTCGATTCGACGAATGGCTCAATTCTTGAACTCAGCAGAGAAAGATCTGCGGACGGATATGGGCAAAGCTTTGTTTGAGGCACTTCAACTTGACAACCACGTTTGAATCAGCTTCACATAGAAAGGCAATCATCATCGTTGCGATGGGCGACAGTCTTACGGCAGGATATCAATTGATGGAGGACGAAGGTTGGGTAGAGTTTGCGCCCTACACAGTGTTTCTTGAAGAGCGACTCAGGGATCTGGGTCAGCGAGAGGGATTGGAACTTCGGATTTACAACAGAGGAGGACTTGGGGAACGTACGGACGAGATGCTTACAAGATTCGATAGAGATGTGCTGGATCTCAAACCGGACTTTGTCATAATCTTGGGTGGGACTAACGATATTGGACAGGGCTTCTCTCCAGACGAAATATTCAGAAACTTGGTCGAAATGTATTATGCAGCTTCCAAGAGTGGCATTGTGACAATAGCGTGTAGCATACCGTCTATATCTGGATGCGATTCTTTGATTCCACCACGTGTGGCGTTAAACGAAATGATCAGAGCTTATTGCTCTGAGAAAGGGATGAGTTTCGTGGACATATTCCGAGCTACAGGCGATTCCAGAACAGGTCGTCTTGTGGATGGGTTTAGCAGCGATGGAATTCATTTGAACCTCTCTGGATACAAGAAAATTGCTGACACAGTCTTTGACGAGGCTTTGGAAAAGCTTCTACTCAAGCATATTTCCAAGGACAAATAGTACAGTTCGTCTCGTGGCCATTCCGACCAGGAAATCCTATACGGGCCTTTCCGTTTTGCTAGTCTCTCAAACTTCTTTCGAAGAAAGGTCTTTTTCTCGGCCAAATCCTTTGTTGCTTCTTCCAGTTTCTCAATCTCTGCGGCATGTTCAGGTCTTGATTGCACTCGTAGTTGCTTTAGGTGTCTCTTCATCTGAGCCCGTACAGATTTCAGTTGTCTATACGTTGTCGTCGTGTCGTTCAATGCTAATCTTCCTAGAATGAAAGACGAATCTAATGCGTTTGACGCCCACGAAATATCGCAGAGCTCCTGCTATGCCCAAGCTACGCGGTTGATTGTCTCTGCAGCTCCTTCTCAAACACGTCATATGTTTCTGAATCATACAAGCAAAAGACTACTCTCTTGAGATTCGTCTTTCCTTTCAAATACTGTATCGTGTTGGAAATCATGATCTTTGCACATCTGTCCTTTGGAAAGCCGAATATCCCCGCACTCACAGCTGGAAATGCAATGCTCTTCAATGAATGCTTGTCCGCGAGTTTAAGACTGTTCATTGTCGCATTCTTCAACTTCTTATCCTCGTCTCCTTCACCATATCGCGGTCCAACGGCGTGAATTACATACTTGGCTTTTAGATTTCCACCTGTGGTTATCACGGCGCCGCCGACAAAAGTTCCCCCGATCTTGTTGCACTCCTCTTGGATCTTCGGCCCGCCTTTTCGTCTTATGGCTCCGGCAACTCCTCCGCCCAACTGCAACGCAGCATTCGCAGCGTTGACAATTGCATCCGTATCCATCTCGGTAATATCCCCTTGAGCGAGTTCGATAACCACATTCCTCACATTCAAATTCAAACGCATATCACCATCACTTTTCGGTCTGGAAACAGCTACTATAAATATGCTATGGATTAAGGGTGGGAGAGGGTTACTTATGAAAAGTCGTCCACTGATTCTGTTGACTGCTTTTTGCCTATTTGCGGTTCTAGGAGTTTCAATGCACTATGCACAACCATCATCAGGAATCGAACTTGTTGTGAATGGAGGCTTTGAGAACGGTTGGGAAGGATGGGAGAAATACAGTCTTGACCGCGGATATGCTTCTCTCGATCCTGTAGACCCATATGACGGTCAATATTCCTTGGCTATTCAAGGATCACCTACTCCACAAGCTGGAACCAAGTATGGAAGTGGAGTGCACCAGACTATTGAGAATCCAAATCTGCCACTTGACCTAGACTTTGCTTTCTGGGTGAAACCCTGGTTTTCAGGAAAAGGAATTGTGGAAATAAAGGCGATGTTGACACTGCATGTGTCTCATCAGACTGCGGGGGCACGGGTGCTCAAGATTCTGTATTATGTTGCGTGGCTTGGTGAAGTGGAAAGCTGGGCGAACATTAGGGAAGATGAAGCTGATTATTTCATTCAACATGGTACGCCGTTCAGCTGGAACTATTTCGAGACGAGTGTGAAGGATGATTTCGAGGAAAGATGGGGAGATGCATCTGGGTATTCTCTGACGGAGATCGTGATCACATTCGAGATCGTCGTGGGATACCCAGCAACCAATACTGAATATGCCAACTGGGACGAAGTGAGTCTCACAACGGTCCAAATGACATCTACCGGAACAGGAACAACTTCCATAACGACAACTCATGTCACGTCAACTCCAACTACAAGAATCACAACAGCCTCTGCAACAACTGGAACTGCAACGACAACTCGATCAACAGAAGAAAACCCACTCGTCATTAGACCTGAAATCACGGCGGGGGCTATCGTCCTGATCTTGGTAGCTGCAATTGTGGCTCTTCTCGCTCTACGTAGGCGGCGGCAAAGAGCCCCACAGACTTCCACTAGATACTGCATGAACTGCGGCGCCACGATGCCACTCACAGCAAAATATTGTCCGAAATGTGGATCCAGTCAATAGTTTGGCGCCTAGTTTCACGCCTGTGGCGTCAGAAAATGCATGCCGCACGAGATGGTACAGCCTGTTCGAAACTGTCAATTATCAAGTATTTCAGTTCTTTTTTTGGCGCAGAAACGTCTCAAACATTCTTTCATGCGTCTCTAGGAAAGCTTAGGATTGGCGAAGGCGACTTGCTCCCAGACAACTCACTATTGAGTCTAATCATAGCACAGATCGGCGTTGGCGGACTAGGTGGTTTCGCACTGGGTGTTGTTCTCAGACGAATCACGTCAATGATGGTGGGAGCGATATCGTTTCTGTTCGCCATGATTCTCCTGCTGCTTGGGGGTCTCACCAAGCTCGGAGTTAGAATAGTCAACCCTGAAAGTACGGAAAAGCTCGTTGTGGGTGTAGTCAATGCTGGGATTCACGGTTTACTCTCCACCAGCGCAACCGCGTTACCCTTCGGCAGCGGCTTCTCGTTTGGTCTCTGCGTTGGGCTACTTATGGGCAAACCCCAAACTTGGATCTAGCTCTTCACTGATTTTGTTCCCTCAATAAGGTACCAATAACGATATTTCCGTAGCTTGATAGAGAGACCTAGTTGAATCAATATCTGGCGAATCCTTTCTGGATCCGCGAAATCTCGTGCTCTGTGGGGAACCACCTCTGAGGATACGGGTCTCCAATCAA
>CAZJUU010000119.1:0-5490 GCA_964549295.1 uncultured Candidatus Bathyarchaeia archaeon | reverse complement strand
GCCATTGTAGTCTACATCAATAAGAAGAGCAGAATTGCTCTATACATCGGCTTTACATTCGCGTTGTACGGCATCTCTCATATTTTGAATCTCACCCTACCTGGGCCGTCACTAACAGGGGTCGTGCTCATCATCAGGATCATTGGATATTTGATAATCATCTTCGCGCTGTACAAAGTCTGGAAACCATAGATACAACCCCGATACACAATTGCTGCTTTTTCTTGTGGGGCCACGGCTGGGAAGGTCTGAAATAAACGTCTAGAAAAGGGCAGATAGCATCATCTAACTGTTTTCTACCACCTTCATGTGAAATTTGTTCACTTAGGAGCTCACCCGCTTTTCGTTCCGACCACAACTTCAATTTATTTGTTGGGCGACCCCAACAGCCCTTACCGTGGTTAGGAAAGGCTGAAATAAGTTAGAGTGACTAATGGCCAAAATTGTGGACTAGATCGCATAAAGCGAAAGTGTTAGGTTACCGTAGAGCAATTTGGGGCAGTAGTCTAGCTTGGTCAAGGGCTGTGGCCTACCAAGAGGATTCCAGAGCAGATTCCTCTGCGGGGAACCTGGGGGGCTATGCCCAGAACGCTGGCGATCGCGGGTTCAAAATGGTTCGGACCAACCATGACAATCCCGTCTGCCCCACCATCAAACATGCTGTAATCGATTCATGTCTGTGCTTCGCATCGTTGTTCAATAGATTCTGGTGCTGCAGAGGTCGTTTCACAATCTTCAAACGAGTTGTCAATAGGACAGACATGTTCAAACCATGTGAACTGACTGTAGCACATTTCGATAGGACTCCGTGCTTACTTTCTTTTTGTACCTAGCCAAGGATTCCTTCAGTTCGTCCAGTTCGACCCTGTCGATAGTGGTTTTCAATTTGTGGGCGACTGAACTTGACACGAAAAGGTATTGACAAATGCTCGAAAGGTTGCCTGGCTTCCTCGCAGTACTGGCGGTTTCGAAATCCAGTATGTATGGTCGAAGTCTATCTATCAGAACATGTTTACGCGCCTGGCTTAACTCTCCATGATCCAATCCAATTACGTCGAGTCTATAGCACTGTTCAAGAACATTACGCAACACATTGACAACATTTTTCGAATCACACGATGGGTCCAGATGATCGAACCATTCTTCAATGAGTTCGCCCTCGAGTAATTCCATCACAAGAAAATTCTCACTGGCTCGCAGAAGTCTTGGGCCGACGTCTACAGAATTGGCTATGCTCAGCATATCAGCTTCTCTTTTCATAGTTGCCCTGTTCGCGTCTGTTCTTCGTATCTTCAATGCAACGGTCTGTGATCCAAGATGTGCAGCTATGACTATTCCAACACATCCTTTTCCAAGGATGTTCACATTGCCTATTCTCTGTTGACCAGTAAAATGTAGCTGTCTGATTCCGATATTTCGAAGCTCCTCAAGCCTGCTGTCAATCTCTTTCTTTTCGGTCCTGGGGTAACAAATGACTCTTGTGTACTTCTCTTCAAGAGGGTCTTCTAACCTATGCGTCTTTGGCGCACCCTAACCAGGTTGGCGTTCCGTTTAGGAACTTAGATAGGAACCTTGCGAGATCTTCATCTCGGCTGGCAAGTCTGGACAGGTCTGTCTCTTGGGTTAGCCTGTAGCCCCTTCGAAGTGTTTCAGCGACTCTACTTCCCACTCCGATCTCTCTTCCCCCGTTTCGAAGGTGCTGTCTGAGGAAGGACAAGGCGTCGACATAATCTCTTGTCTTGCGGACTTTCCATCTTTCGCGCTCAATCCATGGACCAATCATTGTGTCTGATGCGCTCAGATGCTTCGTCAGAAACTTTTCTGATTCTTCGCGTCTCTCAACTTGAGGTCCCAAATGCGTTCGTGCTTTCGATATCTTGCATCTCTCAAGTTCGAAGATCAGAAGATTAAGGTTCTTCTCGTTGCTCCACGCAGCGGATCTATACACAGTGAATCCTTTCTCTTCTAGTACGTTCCTTAGAGACTTCTCGGTTTTGTACAGCTGGCTCCACAAGATGTCAACAACGGCGTCAACTTCTCCAAACATGAGAAATACAAGGCTCGATTCCAATTTCTTGGCTCGATTCTGAAGAACCCTTGGAGTTGGGACTTTTTCTCTTGGTGGGTAGAAGAATTCGATACGTGGATGTTTGATTAGGGCTCGAGATAGCGCTACGAATTCCCATAGTCGTTTCTCAGCTACGGCTGCCGCAACATTTCGCGCTGGATCGATGGGGTCTACGACGATTAGAGGTTCATCAAAAAGATCGTAAACTTCGCTTTCTCTTCCAGCATAGGCTTTCTCGACATCGATAACTTGTCCCCGTTTCCAAGAGGCAGCTGACTCAACAACTTTCTTGAAGGAGTCTGAATGAAGTGTTAGGACCTCGCAAAGGAATCCGCTAAATCCACTTGTCTTGATTTCGGCGCCGTAGATCTCAGCCGTTTTTGTCAACTTCTTTAGAAGTCTAACCTCATGTCTCAGTCTATCGTCGAGATGCGTCTTCATATACTCTGTATGATATGGGGTTCGATCGGTTGCGCTCTGCCACCTACCTTTCTCAACACCATAGCATGGAACAATGTTGACTCTTACAGCATCTACCCAAGCTTCCAAATAGGGGTGTTCCGCAAACCTCTCCACGGTTCTGAACCCCTTCATCGCGGTTTTGGCTACTTTCAAGCTTCTTCGTTCGAAATCCTCTCTAGTTAATTCCGGAGGGACACGCATGAAAATGTCAACATCTGCCTCTTTGCTTAGCCATGTATCTTTGGCCACTGAACCGTCAATTCGGACTTCCGCTTCAAGTCCCAAGCTTAGGCGGGTTTCGTCGACACGTTTTCTGATACTCTCTGCAAGATTCTCTATTCTTTCCCTTTCACTAGAACTTGGAACAATACGCTTTGACACTTGCTCGCATAATTTGTCAAAATCGTCCATGTCATATCACTGTGACCGAGTTAACCAGCGGGTACTCCTTTTTGATCAAATCATATGGCTTCATTTGATCCGGATTGAGTTCTCAGTTCATAAAGATCTTCATAGATTGGACCCTTTGGAGTTAGGGTGCTTTTCTTCAATCTCACACTGTCAACGTTCATCGACCCAAACTCCATGTCTCGTAACTCTGATATTGTACGAACAAGTTCAGCTCTGTTTCTTCCGGACTTCACTCGAGCTATAGTCAGATGGGGAGTGAAGCCTTTGCTGTCCGGGCGGACACCAAGTGCTTTTAGACCTTGTTCAAGAGTCTCGAAGATGCGAGACAACTCTTCTGCACCTTTCTCTATTCCAATCCATATTACTGTCGGACGATGCAGACCTGGGAAAACACCAAGGCCTCTGAAGTCCGCAGTGAATCTTGCGAATTGGATTTGTTTCATTTGTTCAATTATCTCTTGGACGCGTTCTTGCTTGATCTCGCCAAGGAATCTCAAAGTTATGTGTATGTTTTCTCGTTCGACAGGTTTGATGTCGGCTCCAGTGCGCAATAGCGTCTGCTGAGTTTTCAGAATGTTGTCTAGAACACGGTCATCGTTGAGATCGACCGCTACGAAACTTCTAGTCAATTCGTTTGCCACTTGATACGTCTCCATCCTAACTGATTTGACTAACCGATTTATTCATAGCTGAGGCTATTGAAACTTGTTAAGAATCTGGCCTGAAAAGTGGTAAAGGGATCGATGGCGAGGAAGATCATAGCGGTCGCTGGAATGCCAGGGGCTGGGAAATCGATAGTATCGAATGTCGCACGTGAAATGGGTTATCAGGTGTATTCAATGGGAGATGTTGTACGAGGCGAAGCCAAACGTCTGGGTATTGAACCGACTCCGGCTAATCTGGGCATGATTGCGGTTGAGTTGAGGGAGAAGAACGGTCCTGCTGTGGTTGCAAGGATGCTAGCGGACGGCTTGCAGGAAGGCAGTTCTAAGGCTGTTGTCGTGGAGGGTGTGAGAAGCATGGATGAGGTGCGAGAGTTTCAGAGACACTTCAAAGTCAGTATCCTCGCTGTGATCTGTTCGCAACAGACTAGGTATCTCCGCCTCAAGGCGAGGGGTAGAAGTGACGATCCGAAGGACATTGTTGAATTTAATGAAAGGGATGAACGAGAGATAAGGCTTGGAATAACCCAAGTCATCGACTCCGCAGATAGGCGCGTTTCAAACGAAGCGGATGAGAAAACTTTCAGACGTCGGGTTCGAAGGGTTCTAAGGGAGTTGGCTAGCATTGGATGACGTATATGTGGGCATTGAAGCCATGGTCTATCCGACTGAAGACCGAGAAAAAGTGCTTGCCGCGATAAACAACGTCTCTGGCACAATGGAAATCTCTGAGGTTGAGATCAGACCAGGCATAAGAGTGATTCGAGGAAAGGGAATCGGAAGAGATTGTCTGACAAAACTGCAGACACTTATCAGACAGGATAGAATTCGCGATGCTGCCAGAGCCATACTGTACTCATCCATAACGAGCAGTGGTCTTCAATTCTACCTGAACAAACAAGTTGCCTTTGTCAATCATGTTTCATTCTGTAGCGCTGAGGGTGAGTCGCCGCTCGGGCCAATCTCCCTGAGAGTTGAATGCTCAGACCCGACGACCGTTGTCGATTGGCTAGCTCCAAGCATTCAGGATAGATGAAAGACTGTTGCGCATAGGTGTATCATCACTACATCTAATAGGCAAACCGTTTAGTTCTCTTCTTGATGCTATTCGAACCTATGGAGTCGATCTTTGGGAGATCGTTGATGACGACACCTTGGCGCTGACCAATGAGAAAGCTAAGGCTCTTCTAGACCTGAAGAGATCGGATGACGTCGATTACACGGTCCATGCGCCTTTTGCTGACATTAACATAGCGGCCGTTAACGAGAGTTTTCGGAGTCTGGCAGTAAGCCGACTGAAAACTTCTCTACAGTTCGCGCAAATGATGGAAACAAAATTGTGGATACTCCATCCAGGAACTCATTCCGGTCTTCACTATTTCTACCCTCAACGAGACATAGAGAATTGCATTCTATCTGTGATGGAGCTATCTGATATGGCGAAACGGCTTGGTATTTCGATACTGATCGAGAATATGCCTGCCATGGAAATGTTTCTGTTGCGTGGAACTGACGATTTTGAACAGTTCTCCAAACTTGCAGGTGAGATCTCACCGGACATGGTCTTGGATATTGGGCATGCAAATACGACCAATGAGATTGAGAGCTTCATTGGAAGGCAAGGTGAACGGATAAAACACGTACATGCTCACGACAACAATGGGGTAACTGATAGTCACAATGGGATAGGTAATGGCACAGTTCCATGGAAGGTTGTTGCTTCCAAATTGAATAAGTCAGGGTTTGGTGGAAGTCTGATTGTTGAATCAGTCAGGGAAGTTGTCAAGAGCATCAAAGTCGCGCGTCAGTTATTTGTCTGAAGGCTTGATCTCAAATCTGTAAAAGTCATGCGCGAATATTGTATGGCTGAATACCTTCTTGGCTTGT
>CAZJUU010000118.1:0-5501 GCA_964549295.1 uncultured Candidatus Bathyarchaeia archaeon | reverse complement strand
AAACGTGAGGATAGTTAGTCCGAAGCAGATGTTGAGGATAATTACGGATGGGTTTGGAGAGATAATAACGTCTTCGGATGAGCTTAGAAAAGCTTCTGCATAGACCTTTTTCTGCGGTTGATTCTATTCATTGCTGACTATATTGCACACCACGTTGCCTACCATATTGTAGGCAATGTTACTGGCGATATTGTTGACAATCGAGCATCAGTATTACAAACATCATCGTTTCTTTGTCAGTCTTATCTTCTTCCACAGACATAATTTTGATTCCTTTGAATTTCTTGATCGGCCAGCGTAGCTATCATTACACCTTCTTCTGAAAATGATTATGGTGAGGCGTGGATGAGTCAAAATGTCTTGGATCTGTTTTTGCGCTCCCAGCATGTGACGCGCCTAGCCAAAGGAGGCTCCTGGCTTCCCACACTGCCTGGCTCGTGAACCACGACATATGATCGACATGACCCCACCCGGGGTAGGGGGGTGGTGAACCTTGACGGTGCCTGCTTCTGCATGGGTTGCTCCATCACCCAATATGTGCTTGAGGTATAGAGGCGACCATTATGGCCAACTCTTGAGGTGAGCCGTAACAGTTTTTATATCGAACGATTGTTCGTTATATCAAACGATCGTTCGATGAAAAACCTGTTCGAATATCCCGGCCTCAAGATACTGAGTGTCTTTCTCAAAGAGCCCTATAGAGAATTCTATCTCAGGGAAGTAGCGTCTAAGGCAAAAGTGAGCACTAGCACTGTAAAGGCGTTTCTGGATTCACTAACAATAGATGGGTTTCTAGTGAAGTCCAGGAGGGCTAACCTGGCACTATTCAAGGCGAGTATCGACGATCCAATGTTCAGGCATTTTAAGATAGGCTACTCCTTACGTGAAATGAGACCGTTGATCAGGCATCTCAAGCAGAAGTATGAGAACTGTTCAATCATTCTTTATGGTAGTTGTGCGCGGGGAGAAGATGATAGGGATAGTGATATTGATCTGTTGGTTGTCGGAAGAGCTGGCAGAATTGAGTTGACAGCTTTTGAGAAGAGACTCAGTCGAACAATCACTCTCTTGGTTTTCAGTCCTGAGCAGTGGGAAGAGAAAGCAAAACGAGATGAGGCCTTCTATGAAAGTGTAATCACTGATGGCGTAGTGATTCAAGGCAGTTTGCCAATGATTAAGAAATGAACATTAGAGATTGTTTTCGGAAAAGACTGTTGAGGCGTGAAAAACCCGACTCAAGAAAGAGTGCTCGGTCGCTCCAGGTTGCATCGGAAAAGTTGGATGAGGCTGAAAGGGCTCTTAGGCACCACCTGTTCGATGCTGCAGTAGTTCTCTCTTATACGGCTATGTTTCATGCCGCAAGAGCGCTTCTGTTCAGAGATGGAATAGTTGAGAAGAGCCATGTCTGTCTTATTGAATACCTGAAGACCGAATACGTTCGAAAGGGTAGGCTGAGAGCAGCTCTGGTAAACGATCTGGATCTGTTGAGGATAGACAGACATGAAACAATCTACGGTCTCGAAACAAGAAGCGGTGCGAAGGAGGCCGAATATGCTGTTCGAAAAGGTGCGGAATTTCTTGAAGCCGCAAAGGAAGAGGCTTCTAGAAGTTACTCTGTGCGACTGGGAGATCGCATTTAATCACGTCTCCGGTGCTTCCATCCACGTATGCACGGTACTCAGAGTTTCTGTACTGATATGATAGGAACCAGATCGGTGCATGGAGGTAGGTAGTAGTCTTGACTTCGAAGCTTGTGGAGAACTCTACTAGTTTGTCAACATCCTGTTTTGAAAGAAATGAATGTAGATTCTCTATCTCTTCCTGCGCGACGCTAACGGCTTCATCCACGTCGATCTCGCTGTTGAGAACTTTTGCCTCTGGCTGAACCTTGGTGAAGTCGAAGGGAATCTTTGCTTCAAGCGGTGTCTTGTAGGAACTGGTGGGGAAGTATGATGCTTTTCTTGCGAGGACGAGCCATGCGTAGTCTTTGTTTATGTCGCCCTCTTTTGTGACTGGGGGACTTATCCTTTCGAATACTCCCTTGTAGTGGGTTGAGGCTTTGAGCGATACTATCCAGAACGGTACATAGACAAGGGTGGTCTCTGTTATCTTCGCTTTCTTGGCCAGATCTTTGGGCGCCATGAAGCTGTTTTGCATCCAGCCTGTGAGGATCTCAATGGTTCGTTTGGTTTCGAGTTTGTTTAGTATGAGCGAATGCTCGTACTCAAATGCTTTGCCTGTTTCTATGACGCTTGTGAATCCGCAGTACTTGCAGGTTGCTACTAACTCTCCGGGTTGAATGGAGATTGGGGCGCCGCAGTGAGGACATTCGATACGTTCTATGATTTCAGTCAAGCGTTTGTCGACCTGATATAGCATAATTACGATTGGCAACTTGAAATGAGTTTCCAGAGTTCAAAAGGTTTGGCTTTCAGATTTCTTGTTTGACAGTTTTCAGCGCCACGTTTATACCAATGAGGGGGTTCAACTTTGAGATTGAATTTCGAGGGAGAATGCGGTTTAGGCTATGGCTGGAATTGCTCAACTCAAGAGCACAATGTTTCTAACGATAGTGATAACGCTCGTTGTCTTTGTCATATTTCTTGGAGCGGTCTCGCTGCTATTCAGTGTAGCCGCCGAGATGAATATCTCACCACTCTCCACACTTTTGGGAGCCTTCGGACTGGCAGTGTTCTTCATGTTGATCCAGTTTGCAATCAGCCCGTACATAGTGTCGGCGACCATGAGACTGAGGTATATTGAGCCAGGCAGTTTTCCATGGCTTGAGAACACTGTCCGAGAGCTTGCGTCGAAGAGTAGTGTGCCGATGCCTAGACTCGCAATAGTTCCAAGTCAGGCGCCAAACGCGTTTGTCTTTGGAAACTCAACGTCTAGAATGACGTTGGCCGTGCATGAGGGACTCCTGAAGCAACTCAACGAAGACGAGATAAGGGGAGTCATTGGCCACGAGCTTGGACATATCAAACATAAGGATTCAATTGTGATGACGTTCCTTTCTGCGATTCCTCTGATAGCCTATTTCGTAGCACGTGCCGCCATGGGATTTGGGTATGTGGGGAGAAGAGATGACAGAAGGGGTGGCGCAGGATACATAGTGATAGCTGGAATAATTGCACTCGTAGTCTATTTCGTAGCGCAGCTTCTAGTGATGAAACTTAGCCGCCTAAGAGAACATTTCTCCGACGCCTACTCAGCCTACCTCACAGGTTCTCCCAGAAGCCTAGAAAGTGCATTGACGAAACTGGCCTACGGCCTATCGTTGCGCCCTGAAGAACCTCATGGAGCCCGTGCGTTGTTCATATCCGATCCAGCGTTGGCAAGACAGGAAATCGGCACGATAATGGACAAGCGCTATGAATATGACCTTGATAGGAACGGGGTTTTGGACGAACGGGAACTTCAGATGGCGATGGAGAAGGAAGCGAAATCAACTTGGACCAGCGTCAACACAGCGTTTTCAACGCATCCACCAACTTACAAGAGGATACTCTTGCTTAGGCAGATCGATGAAGAGATGCGCAGTGGAGCGTACACATCCACAGACATATACAAACACGTCTAGATTGGCTCTCTGGAAAGAGAGATATATCTAAATGTAGTATAGTCACTATTCGAATCAATCTTTGCATGTGGATTGGCACAGACATAGAGTGGAAGATGCTTGGGAAAGAAGAATCAGTCGAACTGGTTCGGCCGGATGATGTCTTTCATTCTGGTTTCCATAATTCTTTATTTTGTGTACAAGACGTTCCAATGGCTAGATGAAACGCCTGAGATAAATACCGTAGATCTAGAGTTGTAGGTAATACCGGTTTAACTCGGTCGATATCTGAGAACCGCCGCTATTCCTCCAAAGGATTCTCGAAGCATCACGCCTTCTTCCGTCTCAGCTGAAACAATCTCGATTTTGGCTCCGGCCTTGTCAGCCAGATCTATCAGCTCGTCCAGAAGGTCTTCTCTCTTCTCGATTGTCATAGTGTTGTTTGAGCATTTCGGGCATCGCGTCTCTGATAGACTCTGTTCATATTTCATTAGCTCTGAAGGAATCATGAGCTTGTCTTCCTTGTATCCACATGAAGAACACTTCGCCTCCACATGAACAAGGTTTACCTTTTCGGACAGGAGGAGTGTGTCAACTATTCCGAGGCCAAGGTATTTTCTGATCTCTGTTTCTCCGTATACGCCCAACCCTGTCTCATGTCCAATTTCGTAGAGGAAACGTTGGACAGCCTTCTTCTCATCGGCGTATCGTACTCCGCGAAGAATCTCGGGGCTCTTTGCCACAACCTCTTCTACACCATTAGCTCCAACGTATGAGGTGTCCACGATCCCAATGACCTTCTCTTTGAGAACATAGTTGAGGTACTCTCCCTCGGCGAAGTCGTATTTTGTTGGACCTGGCCCGCCTAGGATCAAAGCGCGAAGGTCAGGGATCTGACTGTAGATTTCGCTGGCATGTGCTCCAACACGTTTGAAATACTCGTTAAGCTCCTGTTCTCTAATTCTTTCGAATCGTCTGGCTGATTGTCCACCTGTCTTGTGTTTTCCACCAAGTCCAGAATGATACTCTTTGAGTATGTCCATTCTTCGACCTCGAAGCGTTGCCACAACCGCATCATTGGAATCAATTATCAGGATTCCGTAGGTTTCCTTCTCCCTCATGATTTCTAGGAGGGGTTCTATGTGGAATCTGTTGTCGCACCGGTAGAAGTATACGTGTATCGGCTCAGGAGGCTCTAGAACGTAGATTTCCATCCTTTCGCTACCTGGGCCGTTTTGAGGAATTGCACCACAGAAGATTACCAGCCCATTGGGAGGAGGCTCCCTGAACAGTTTGAGCCTCTGACTAACACGCTCAATAGAGTCTTGGACGTTCTTTCGAGTTGAACGCGACTTTATGTTCGACGCGGTTCCGTACTCCTGCCGAAGATTGTTCATCACTTCATGAATCTTCTTGTTTGGAGGAACATAGAGTGAGATAAGCTCGGTGCCCCGTCCCTCCTTTGATGATAGGAGGTCTAGGGTGCGTTTGATCTTGAATCTGGGCACGGAGTCGGATGATGACACTTATGGTTGTACTCCTAGAGCATGGGCTAACGAAGGAGCGAATTATTTAAGCTCACTGCAGACTGATAGAGGTTTCAGGTGTCCAAGGTGAAGATTGCAGTCAAGCTTGGAGGTTTTCTCTTTCCAGTCGACCTGGATTCTGAGAAGATCAAGACCTATGGAGACCTGATCTCCAAGATTCACCGTGATGGCAACCAGATTGTGGTAGTCACGGGAGGGGGGAAGAACGCTAGGAATTACATAGATGCAGCGAGAAGAAATGGCGCAAGTGAAGCTCTCTGTGATCAGATAGGCATTCTGGCATCTAGACTGAACGCGAAGCTTTTCATCACTTCATTGGGCGATTATGCGTACCCCGATGTCCCGGAAAGTGTTGAGGAACTGAGACAAGTATTTCAACTTGGAAAGATCGT
>CAZJUU010000117.1:0-5502 GCA_964549295.1 uncultured Candidatus Bathyarchaeia archaeon | reverse complement strand
TGGCAGCAGAGGCGACAAGAACCTTGTTCATCCGAATGATCACGTAAACATGAGCCAATCATCCAATGACGTGTTTCCGGCAGCTATCCACATATCCGCCGTGGAGGCATTGGTTGCACTTCTTCTTCCCGCACTGAACAATTTGATGTCCGCACTTGAGGGAAAAGGCCAGGAGTTCGTTGAGGTTGTCAAAACGGGCCGAACCCACTTGCAGGATGCTGTTCCAATAACTCTTGGACAAGAGTTTAGTGGATATGCCAGCATGATTTCTCATGGAATGGAAAGGATTGAGAAGGCCAAACTTTCACTGCTGGAGCTACCCTTGGGCGGAACAGCGATTGGAACCGGTTTGAACGCCACACAGGATTTTGATGCACTTGTTATTAGAACCATCAATGAAATAACCAGATTGGATTTCGTGCCTTCTAGAAACAAATTCGAGGCTCTTCAAAATCGAGATGCAGCTGTTGAAGCAAGTGGAAGTCTTCGAACCGTTGCAGTGAGCCTGATGAAAATATCCAACGATCTCCGCCTCCTTAGTTCAGGTCCAAGTGCAGGACTGGGTGAGATTGAGTTACCTCCAGTTCAGCCTGGATCAAGCATAATGCCGGGTAAGGTGAACCCGGTGATACCGGAATCGGTTGATATGGTTTGTGCGCAGGTCATAGGAAACGATCTGACAATCACGATAGCCGGACAGTCTGGAACGCTGGAACTCAATACCATGATGCCGATAATCGCATATAACCTACTTCAGTCGATTCAAATAGAAGCCAATGCTGCCTCTGTGCTGGCTGACAAATGTGTGGCAGGAATAAGAGCAAATGAGAAAAGGTGCCTAGAGCTGGCTGAAAGAAGCTACGCTCTGGCGACAGCGATTGCGCCATCAGTTGGATATGACCGAGCTGCGAGAATCGTGAAGAAAGCACGGAAAGAAGACATAACGATTCGCGAGGCAATGATTTCAGATGGAATTCCGAAAGAGGAAGTTGATAGAATTCTGGACTTGAGAAAGATGACCAAGGGTGGACGACTCTAGTACCAGACCGTGTGAGACTTATTGCGTTTCATTCGTCTTCCTTTTCTTAAGATCTGTTTCTCTTGTATTCCAAGGATCAGACGAATGAAGAAAGACGTTTTCAAATATCTGCAAAAGTATTGTTGTGGTTCGGAAAGCATAGAACCGTTAATGTATTATCTTTGAAGTGATCTAACCTTGCAAACCGATGAGACAGTCTATGCAGAAGGAAATTCCATCAGTGCTGAAGAAGTTGTTTGTTCTTGGAATGAGGGATATCTTGGATAGGTGGATGTCTTCCGATTCGTTTCGCTTCCATGCGAGTACGAAATAGGATTGGGGATTCCTGTGAAAGGCAAACTGTTGAAACAACCTACAATTCCACCTAGAATAGAAGCAGCGAAGGATGTTCGCAGTCTTACTGAAAGTATGCGGTACATTGGTTTTCAGGGAAGAATGTTGGCCGCGGTTGTAGATGTCTGGGCGAAGATGCTGAAAAGAGAATACAATGTAATTTTTCTAGGACTTGCCGGTGCGATGGTCCCAGCGGGCATGAGAAGGATGATATCACATCTCATCAAGAGACGTATGATAGACGTCCTGGTTAGCACTGGTGCTAACCTGTACCATGATACATTTGAGGCACTTGGCGGTCACCACTACATGGGATCAGCGCATGCAAATGATGTTCAGTTGAGAAGAAATAGGATTGACAGGATCTACGACGTTTTCGCAGATGAAGACAAGTTTTACAAACTCGACTTAACAATCCAAAAAAAGTTCGCTCAGATGTTGATTGACAATTATCCATATTCATCTAGGGAGATACTTTTTGAACTGGGGAAGATGCTCAGCGAGAAGGCTAGGGAAAAGGATTCGATCGTTCTGAGCGCATATGATACCGGCGTTCCAATATTCTGTCCGGCGATCGGTGATAGCTCATTAGGATTCTCCATCATGTTCGCGAACAGAGCTGGTCGATCAATTCGCGTAGATGGTCTTAAGGATGTCCATGAAAGCTCATTGATCACTCAAAGAGCACCTAGAACCGGTGTGATCTACATTGGAGGAGGGGTTCCAAAAAACTTCATTCAGCAGACCGCAGTTGTCGCGAGCTATCAGACAAGGCACGATAAAAGTCACGATTCCGCGATACAGATTACCACAGACATGCCGATGTGGGGTGGTCTCAGCGGATGCACATTTGAGGAAGCACAGAGTTGGGGCAAGATAGGCCCAAGGGCAAAGATGGCAGTCTGCTATTGTGACGCAACCATCGCGCTTCCAATAGTTGCCAATGCATTGAACCAACGATTCCCGAAAATTCGCAGGAACATACCCGAATTCACGTGGAAAGATAGTGGTCTCGAATTGAACTTCCATATGGAGAAGCTCTAGACGCTCATAACACTGAAGATCACATTGAGTCTTGGTCTCAATCACGTGTTGTTTGACTTGTTTAGCATCCCTCGCTACCGAAGTCGGTGAGATGCTTCGTGTCGCTGCTAGGTCTTCTCTTTTCAATGGGGACGTATTGTCGGTTAAGCGCTCCACTGTATTGTCCCGAGGGACGTATCAGCCTGTTGAGTTCGTACTGCTCGATGATCTGAGCAGTCCATCCGGCCATCCTGCTGCAGGCAAACATCGTGGTGAACATGTCAACAGGAATTCCAAGTGCGTAGTAGAGCGTAGCTGCATAGAAGTCCATGTTTGGATGAAGTCCCTTCTCTCGAAAGACAGCGTCCTGTAGTTTCTTCGAAAGTTCAAACCAATGTAGATTGTGGGTCTTTCTACACATTGCTTCGGACAATTTGCGTAGATACACGACCCTGGGGTCGTCTCCTTTGTAGATCCTGTGACCAAACCCTGGAATCTTCTTTCGGTTACTAAACGCATTTCGTAGGTAGTCATCAACATTGTCTTCGTCCTTGATTCTCAGAAGTGTCTCCATCACTTCTTGATTCGCTCCTCCATGAATCGTTCCTTTCAATGTTCCAACGGCTGTTGTAAGAGCTGCATACATATCTGACAAAGCTGACGCCGTCACCCTTGCCGCAAAGGTTGAAGCGTTCAAACCATGGTCTGCGTGTAAGACCCAACAAAGGTCTAAAGCTCGCGCGGACTCCTCGTCCGGTTTCGTCCCTTTCAACATGTGGAGAAAGTTAGCAGAATGACCTAGCGTTTTGTCTGGTTCGATTGGAAGACGACCATTTCTAACGTGATTGTATGTGGTTATGATGGTCGGTGTCTGGGCGATCATCTCAACCGCTATCTCGAAGAGATTGTCTCGACTTTGGTCTTTCACTTTCGAATCGAACACTGCCATAGCTGAAATTGCTGTTCTGAGAACGTCCATAGGTGGCGCAGAGTGTGGAAGGGATCCAATCAGAGTGACCAGTCCCGCAGGGATCCGACGATTAGTTGCCATCTTCTGCGCAAATTGATTCAGCTGGAGCCTAGTCGGCAATTCATCATAGAGAAGAAGGTAGGCAGCCTCTTCATAGGTAGCATGTTCTGCCAGCTTGCCTATGTCTATTCCTCTGTACACTAGCTGATTTCTTTCTCCATCTACGAAGCTTATCTTCGTCTCAATATCGGAGCCTCGCTCAAGAGGAAGTCTAAGTGGAAGCTTCTCTGTCGTGTCCAACGTAATTCAACTCGGACTGGCGCCTTCTACTTTGCACACAGCTAGCCGTATAAGTACTGCGTTTCACCAAAATGTTTTTCAGAATGCGTAGGGTCGGTTTCTTAGAGGAAAGATCTTCGGATAATGACTTATCTCGACGTGATTCCAGCGTTCGAGATCGGACTTTACACTTTCGTAACCTTGCTCTTCGCCGTCACTGGATACCTTAACCTAGAGGATCTAAGGAATCTGAGACAGGAGAAATGGACGCGCCAAGATACAGCCGCCCTAGCACTTCGAACATTCTTCTTCTCATCCTTTCTGAACCTGATATTACTCCTATTAGTCACAGGGGGAATGCTGGCGCTCGCAACAATGTTCAGACTTGGAGTTCCGTATCAAAGGATACTGCCGATCGCTGTAACATCGCTTGAGTTCTCGTTTGGTGTCTTCTTGGTGAGTGGAATCGTGTACGGGATAGCGAAATGGAAGGATTGGTACGATCTAATTGACGCAGAAGACTGAATCCACTGAATCCAAGTACTGGTGGGTGCGACGGCCTGCTGCGAGAAAGCTGCTAGGGATCCCACTCTATTTTACGACCAAGAATTATCGTCTGTGGCGTAATGCGAGGTTAACTCCGCGTAGACTGCGCAAATTGATGCGTGCACTGGATGAGAAATTTCCAAAGACAAGAGAGCATCTCGTTGGAAGAGACAATGAATACCAGCAGATCATGTCGAGTATCAGCTTTCATGTTGTAAGAGATCCATACGTGCGAGATGTCTTCAAGAACGCTCCTCCTCCAAAGTTCTTCATACTCAAAGGATCAAGTGGCACGGGGAAATCTCTCCTAGCTGAGGTCTGCATGAGAGAGGGAATCGTTCACGGAATAAAGAACGGTGTAAACGTTCAGCCGATGTCTGTTAAGGGATCAGATGTTTTCGATCCGTACTACGGTCAATCGGCAAGGAACCTTCAGAGTATTTTTGATCACGCCTTCACAACGCCAACAGTTCTATTTGTCGACGAGTTCGAGAGTTTCGGAAAGAAGATCGACAAAGGCGCATCAACTCTTGTTCAATCTGAAGATCTACGTGTACAAAGCGTGTTTATCAGCAGTCTGAGAAGAATACTCGATACAAAGGTCAGGACCATCGCGATAGTCGCGACCAACATGTTTGAGTCGATTAGAGAGGACGTCCGAAGACGAGCTTTCGTGGTGGACCTTGATCAGAACGTGAATCGTGAGATGCTTCTCGCAATTCTCAAGTCAGAGCTCGCAAGCTTCGAATGGAACTACCTCGATCCCGAACGGGTTATGGTGACTCTTGAAAGAGCTGTAAGCGTGTATAGGCAGACTCAGCTAACGCCATTCGACATTGTCGACGCATGCTACAAAGTCAGAAACAAGAAGATTGAACCTTTGCGACGGAGTCTCTTCCTGAGGTTCGAGGATCGCGACAAAACTCTGCAGACCTACGAGGTTACGTTTGAAGACTTTGAGATGGCGGCGAGAGAACTTAGAGGCTATGTCGAGACGGAAAAGAGCAGTGAGGTCATGAGTTCCATTCTGAGAATCAAACCCTCAGTCACATACGATGATGTCGGCGGACTCTTTGGCGTGAAGGAGAAGATATTCAAAGCCATCTCTCTGAGCCTCCGACCCGATCTGGTCAACAAGCTCGGGTGGATACCGCCAAAAGGCTTCATTCTCTGGGGTGAACCTGGATGCGGAAAGACGCATATGTCAAAGGCCATAGCGAGAGAGAATGGAGCCTCATTCTTCTACGCTCCCGCCGCGCAACTCCTGATCAACGCAAAATGGGTCGGCGAACCTGAAAAGAACGTTAAGGAC
>CAZJUU010000116.1:0-5648 GCA_964549295.1 uncultured Candidatus Bathyarchaeia archaeon | reverse complement strand
CTTTAGTTTCTTCGACCCCATTACGGCTCCTCCTCCGCATCTTGCCGCAGCCCTATCTAGATCGTTTATGATTCCTGCGAATCTGACTTGGTTCTCACCAGCCACTCCAATAGCTGCTACACTGGCCTCCTGGTCTCCGAGATCCTTCTTGACAATCTCGTCAGTCTCCAACACGTTCTTTCCGGCTAGGTTTTTCGCAGATTTCAGTTCTATGCGTCCGTCGTTGACCCAAATGTAGACGGGGTTCTCAGACCTGCCGTTTACGATAAGGAAGTCGAAACCAGCATGTTTGAGTTTCGGACCCCATAATCCGCCCGAGCGGGCTTCACCCCAAACATTTGTCAGCGGAGACTTGAAGCATGCCTCCCAAGACCCAGGGCTTGGTGCCAGAGTCCCAGTCAATGCTCCCGTCGCGAAGATGAGCAAGTTGTCTGGACTCAGAGGGTCAATTCCCGGTTGGAGATGACCCCAAAGCACTTTTGCCGCATATCCAACGCATCCCCCAAAAAGACGCGCATCTTTCTCACTAACATCTTCCATTCTGATCTTCTGTTTTGATAAATCGATCCAAGCCAGTCTGCCAATGAACCCATGCATCGCCAAACCGCATCATCTCAAATGTGCTTGCTCATCTTCGTCGCAGTTTCCAGTTGCCTGTAGTAGACTCCCTTGTCCCGTCTCTCAAAAGTGAGAGCGTCGAAATTACACGCTGGAACACATGCAGGGTTGCCTTTGCATAAATCACATTTCAACGCCTTGATTCTGTCCGGATCGAGAGTAATCGCGCCGTATGGACATACGGATAGGCATTGGCCGCAACCATTGCATTTCTGTTCATCTATGATAACGGCGCTTGTGCGCCGATTTCTGCCTATAGCACCTATTGGACATGCTGGAATGCAGAGACCACATTGGATGCATACCACGGGAGAGTCAATATTGGGTTCAGCCCTGATGACCTTGATTCTTGACTTGGCTGGGTTGAAAACTCCGGCTTTCTGGAATGAACACATTAGAGCGCATCTGCCACATCCTACACAGTTTTCCGCGTGAGGAATCAACATCTTTGGATATCGTTCTATGATCGTCTCGTATTTCGAGATTGAAGCTCCCTCCCAATGGTCCACATTCTACGTCGCAGTCTCACTAAAAACGTCTTCCTTTGAAAATTCGCAAGAACCAATCTCATCTTGCCGTCAACTGAGAAAATCGCAATGACCGGGCTTAGATAAAGCGAACCAATCACGGTGGAACTGAAAAGGCCTAGTGCCAGCATCCTGATTTCCGAGCCAAACGGCAGTAAATAATATGCGTACTCTGCTCCAACGAGTGTTGTCAACATTGGCAGCAGAACTATTGCCACAGTCAGTCTCAGCAGTTCGTTACTTCTTTGAGCTTCGGCGATCACCGGGCTGAAAGCATAGTACATCGTGTTGAACGAATGCATGAAAGTTGATCCGGTCCTAGTTCTTAGAACAACGTTGTCTCTGAAGCTCCTTAGATTCTGAGCAATCATGTCCAGAGGTGTCCCATACACAGCCGTGCTTATGAGACATTTTGAAGTATTTCCAAGTCTTGCGTTTGTTTGCTTCAATCTCATGAAATATGAATATGTGTAGGAACCGCTCTGGGCCTCCAAGTCAGCGTATACCATGATCCTACTTAATCTGTCATAGTGTAGAGATATTGTCAGGTTGAACTTGGATACTGGACCGCTAACTACTCGCATTCGTTTCCACAGCTCATACGTTTCGATCCTCCCCATCGCCGTGTCCACAGTAGAATTGCCCTTGAACGAGAATCCCCCTTCAACCGATATTTTCCCATCTCCCACATGCAATGGAATTCCAATGACTTTGACATCTTTCTCCTTCATTGGATTTGTCTCGTGATCCAAGAATAGCATTGTATCGATTCCAGCAGGGCAGTCTATGGTTTGATTGAATCGCACCTTCTTTGACTGATAGTCTGTAGCAATTGCACCGTTCAGCTGTGCATTGACGACGAACGAGTGTGAGGTCACATTCAAGAAGATGAACTCAAGAGTACCTTCGAAATCTGAGAGAGGATAGACACCTATCAGTGGCATACGTGCATCATACACTAGCCTGAGATTTCTAAACGGCACTTCTTCTGACGCGGACAAATGATTGGTAGGCAACAGAATGCTCAGTGTCAAAATGACAAAGATTAGAGAAATTGTTGTTTTTACCATGAACTGCTGCCCGACAAACGCTCCATTTCAGAGTCTAATGCATCTGTCGCATGTTGAACCATGCAATACTAACTTCAGGACTTTCCATGCCCTGACGCGATTGATTCAATAGAAAAGAGTTGTGATGGCAGTTGAGTGCCAAATGTCACTCATTTTGCTGCCCGAACCAAGGTCCTTGTTCCAAGTGCCTTCTTCAATACGTCCTCATATGAACGACCTAGGAACTCCATGAATCCAGCTGGAAGTATTTCCCAATAGGTCACAACGCTGACGAGTGATGGTATACCTTCTTCGTTGTCCTTCAACGCCGACCTTATTGCTGGGACGATATCTTCTGGTCTGGTTACGTGATATCCTCTGGCGTTCTGAGATTCAGCAAACTTCACGAAATCGTATGGGTTGTCGTAGTCGCATGAAATGCTTCTTCCCCACGAGAGGCTTTGCCAATATTTGATTTCTTTTATTCCGAAGTTGTTCAAGAAGATCGTTGTTACAGGAGCCTTATGCTCATATTGCGTTGCCAGTTCCTGTCCCATCATGTACACACCGGCGTCGCCGCATACACATACGCAGGGCTTGTCTGGACGTGCAAGTTTTCCTGCTAGTGCACCGCCAACACCGAAGCCTATGCAGGCATGGTCACTCGGAGACGCGTGAAAAGGAGTGTTCATCTTAAAGTAGGGGTAGGTTCCGTCCCAAGCAATATGTGACCCAACGTCAAATACGTAGGTTGCATCTTCAGGGACCACTTTTTGGATGTCGTGATAGAGACGTGCAGGAAATATTGGTTTCAGATCCGAGGTCAGTTCTGGCACTATCTGGGTTTCAAACTCTTTCTTCGCCTGTAGAATTGCATCGATTCTCGAAGAGTGCTCGCGTTTCGTTATGTGAATTGTCTTGAGATATTCGATGATGTCTCTCAACACTAGTTTTGCGTCGCCAACTAGAGCCACATCTGGAACATAGTTCCTCGCGATCATCAGTGGATCTGCGTCGATTTGAATTAGCTTTGCGTCTTTAGGTAATGGCTCCCATCCCATCGTACTAGTTTCTTCCATGTGCCATCCGACACCGATTATTAGATCCGCTTCCTTGTACACTTTCTTGGCGAGGTCAGTCCTCCAAAATCCAAGTCCTCCTACGATGAGTGGATGGTTGTCAGGTATTGCACCCATGCCTGTTTCGGTTCTTAGGACCGGTATAGAAAGCATTTCAGCGAATTCTCTCAGTTCCTCGAAAGCTCTTGATCTAAGTGCACCGCCGCCTATGGCAAGCACGGGTCTCTCGGATTTCAGAATGAGGTTTGTCGCTTCAACTATTCCGTCACTGCTCGGTCTATAGATGGCCACCATTGATGGTTTATAGTCAGGATAGTCGGTCTTCACATCTCCGAGATCAAGAGGAACATGCAATATCACCGGTCCAGTGGGTGGAGACCTCGCGATGGTAAATGCTCTTCGCATCATCCATTGTGCTTGGTCCGGTCTCTCGAGTCTAAACGACCATTTGCTAACGGGTTTTAGAGCTTCATACTGTGGGACTTCTTGGAGCAGCCCCATTCCCATTCCTTTTTGCGCAGTGACGGCGTTCACTGCCATCAATGCATAGTTACCCAAGTAGGCTTCCCATATTCCTGCCGTGAGATGCGCAACCCCAGGTCCGGCTGTTGCTGAACATATGCCAGGTTCCCCAGTTAGCTGATGCCATACGCAAGCCATGAAAGACGCAGCTTCTTCATGTCTCACCAAGACCGTCTTTATCTCGGGATGATCATTCAGGGCGTCATACAATGCTGCTGTATTGTGACCGCCTGGCATCCCAAACACATACTTCACGTTCTCTTTGGACAAAGCATCTGCAATTGCTTCTTGACATCTCATCATAACCATAGAAATCACACGGACTCAGAAAAGCACCGCATACATAAGACTATCGGCATTTTGCGATTGAGCTTAGCATTCGCTTGTTGTCACAACAGTCTCAGAATACTCGTATGATTCCTCAACCAAGAATGACTTGCAAACGTGTTCCAATCCGATAAACCTAAAATCATGGTATCTGTCTGTCTTGTCCGGACTGCCATGGTCAATTTCGGATTGGTCCTAGAGAATTTCACGTCTCCTGGAAAAGAACCTGATTTTGAAAAAATGCTTTCACAGACTCGCAGAGCAGAGGAACTCGGATTTGATTCTGTCTGGGTGTATGATCACTTGTTGCTCGGGTCAAAGAACGTCTTTCCCATTCTGGAGAGTCTTACCACAATCACTGCCCTGGCCGCAGGGACCTCGCGCGTAAGATTTGGCACAAGCGTTCTGGTTCTTCCTCTGCGCGAACCCCTGTTGCTTGCAAAGGTCATCAGTACAATTCATCATATCTCCAAAGGACGACTAATGCTAGGAGTTGCTGCAGGATGGTATGAAAAAGAGTTCAAGGCCTGCGGCGTAAATTTTTCTGAAAGAGGAAAGATAATGGAAGAGAAATTTCTTCTCCTAAAACGGCTTCTAACCGAAGACGATATTACGGTTCAAGGCACAGGGTACGAATACAAACATACAACAATCGCTCCCAAACCTGCCAAGGGAAGCAGACCGAAGCTGCTTATGGGCGGGTACGTCGACCGCGTGTTGAAACGAGTTGGTTCAATATCAGACGGTTGGTTGTCGTACTATTATGCTCCCAACGATTTCGCAGAATCATGGAACAAAGTCATGGAATATGCCAAAGTAGCTGGCAGAAATCCATCAGAGCTTGACAGTGCAAACATGCTTCCAATTTGTGTTGCATCAAGCGCCGAAACAGCAAGAAAAAGGGTTGAAGAATTCACTGAACAATACATGGATCTTCCTTCTTGGAGCAACGCTACAGTGGACAGTGGAATTGTTGGAAATGCAGATCAATGCGAGGAAGCGATAAGGATGCACGTCGAGGCTGGAGTGAAGAACGTGATCTTTATTCCCACATTCTACGACGAAGAACAGGTTGAGACGATCGGCAAGGAACTTCTACCGAGATTTCTTGCCAAGTAGAACTGCGACTATTCGCTGAATTGGCGGCATCATGCATCTTAATCCAAAGCCAGAGAAACAGTGATCTTGTTATGTCGAATCAAATCAGACACAAAGTCCTGCAGGCCGTAGACAGACGGCGAGATGAGATTGTTCGATTTCTCCAGGATCTGATTCATTTCCCAAGCGTCACGGGAAACGAATCCCAGATTCAGGATTTTATCTCTAGATATCTTACCAAGATGAATCTTGATGTTGACAAGTGGGAACTGAACGTTGAGGAACTGAGAAGACATCCGGGATACTTGCCTGTAGAGACCAGCTACAGCAACCGACCCAATGTCGTGGGAACATGTCATGGAAAGGGTGGAGGGCGATCCTTGCTGATGAATGGACATGTTGATGTTATCCCAGTCGAACCTGTTGCC
>CAZJUU010000115.1:0-5648 GCA_964549295.1 uncultured Candidatus Bathyarchaeia archaeon | reverse complement strand
ATCGTCGTTAGTCGTTCGTCAGAACAGTAGTTTTGTGTGTGTATCTCTTGGTGCGCACACACACACACAATTCTACTGTTTCCATGACGACGACCATTATGTTGGGGGAAGAATCCCCCAAACCCCCACTTTCTCCTCCAACCGTAGATTTTACACATCACCGTAGAATCCAGTAGATTCTCATAGGAAGAAACCACCCACCTCCTCAGAAATCTCCCACAAACACACAGAGAAAAACACCAACACCAGTAGAAAACAACAGCAAACCAGGAAAACGCCACCAAACCTAGGCAAAACTGCACACAAAAACACCCAAAACAAAGACCAGTGCAGAACCTAAGAAAACCACTGTTGAAAAACAACACAAAACAACTGAAAAACAATGGCAACCACCACTCGAAAAAACAGCAACCGGAAAACAGCAAAACACACAGAAAACACAACAGTAAATAGAAAAAAATAGGGAACAGAGACACTGGCCGTCTTGAAGGATCTTCCATTCAAAGAAAGCTTTAGGCAATGAAGGTTTAGCTTATTGACGGGCTGGATTCAGGCACGGAATTGTATGTTAAGCGTTTGAGGAACATGCCGTCGCGGCTGATAAGGTAAAGCTCCGCAGACGTGTCACTGCCATAGATGAAGACGATCCATTGCCCATTCGTGCTTATCGACGGACTCGACTCAGCAACCGAATTATACGTCAACCGTTTCAACCCGGTTCGGTCCGTCTTGATCACGTAGAGCTCCGAAGAGGAACCCGCATTGTTGATGAAGCTGATCCATTGACCATCACCGCTTATTGAGGGGTATAGGTCAGCAACAGAGTTGTAAGTCAACCGTCTCAGGGTTGAGGCGTCGCGGCTGATAAGGTAAAGCTCCGCAGACGTGCCATCGCCACAAATGAACGCGATCCAGTAGCCGTCGTAGCTTATTGACGGGCTCGATTCAGGTATCGAATTGTATGTTAAGCGCTTCAGACCTGTTCCATCTGGTTTCATAACGTAAAGCTCTGCAGATGAACCGGTGCCCGAGATGAATGCGATCCATTGGCCATCCCCGCTTATCACCGGACCTGATTCAGGAACCGAATTGTAGGTTAGCCGCTTCAACGATATGCCGTCACGACTGATAACATAGAGCTCAGCAGATGTACCACTGCCGGAGATGAAGGCAATCCATTGACCATCGTCACCTATTGATGGGCTCGATTCAGGGACAGAGTTGTAAGTCAACCGCCTAAGTGATGTGCTATCACGTTTCATGACATAGAGTTCTGCGAATGTACCGCTACCGGAGATGAAAGCTATCCACTGGCCGTTACCGCTTATCGACGGACCCGACTCGGGAACGGAGTTGTAGGTTAACCGCTTCAACGATGATCCGTCCCGCCTCATAGCATAGAGTTCTGCGGATGTACCGCTTCCAGAGATGAAGGCTATCTCCGCTGCTGGTAGCTCTTTGGCGAAAGCGCGAATCAAGTAGTCCTCATTTTCCTTGGGTGGGCCAGGCGCTCCTATCCAGCCGAGGTAACTGCGTCGATTATGAGGCGGTGTAGTGTCAACTCCGAGCCAAGGAGGAAGATCTTTCATCCATTGGAATCCGACATGAAAGTCCCCTCTTACCACAATACCAGCCATGGATATGTCCACTGTGAACCATCCTTCACTGGACATCACTTCTTGGGAATAGATGCTTTGAAAACTGGCATCAAGTACGTGAACCATGACTTTATTCATCTCGCCCCAGATGTAGTACTCGAGTTTTAGCAATTGAATCTCAGAGGAGACGCTGAATTTGACTGCTGCAACTGAACCCACGGCAGACCTGAAGCCGAATTCCGCGCCGCCATCATCGTACGCCAACTCTTCATAGGGGCCGCCTTGCACCGGAGTCAGTGTAGGGTCCCCGATGATAGTTAGCCCGTAGAACCAGTCGCGCGACGTTTCGCCGTATGTCACGAACCATGTCCTGAATGCGGTCCCGATATCTTTGCTTGTAGCAACCAGCGTGTAGAAGTCTTCAAAATAGAGCATGCTTCCAGTCTTGGTCGACCCTATGGCTAACAATCCGTAGCTTGTCTTGAAGACGGCCACTCCGGCAAGATAGTCATCTACGCTGAATCTGGCTCCGCTGCAAACGAAAAACTGATAGAACAGAACTTGGGGATCAAGAGTTGCATAATCGGTGGAGTATACGGTTCCGCCGCTGCCACCGCCCGGGATCTTGAAGACGTGGCCACCAGGCCAGCCGTGACACTGAAGATGCACCCATTCATATCCCAGAGCCAGCCTACTCACGTAGTCGCTCGCCGTGGTCGTCGCTGGATCTTTGATCTTGGTTGTGTCGGAGTAGATTTTTCCCATACTTGAATCCACGCCGTCTGCCATTTCAGTCCAATCGTCATCCACATATACGAGCGCTCGCCTTGGTACCGACATCGCTGAAGTTCTGAAGGCGTGGTTCTTGTTGAAGTAGTTGTTTGTCAAGGTGGCTTGGTCGCCCATGCCGGTCGGCTTAATTCTTCCGACCCATATCTCTGGTGCCACATCACCTGAGTGACCGTCATATTGGCCATCGCTATTCGCGTCCGTCCAGACCCCATTCAAATCCATGTAGAAGAGGTCGCAGGGAAAAGCGACCGTATCCCAGACATCGTGTGGAGGAATATAGTACAAGGCATACGGAATATCGCCTACCAGTAGGCAGCCCTTCAAACCGAGCGTCAAATGGCCCTGAAGGTAACTCCTCACCTGCTCGGGCGTTCCATACGTAACACTATACACGTAAACGGAGTAGGCTGAGCTGAGGTCGCTGGCATACTGGTTGACCGAAGTCTGAACTGATGACCAGATCGAAGAGGCCACGAGAACATCTACACGTTCTGCGCTAGGCGTCGCCACCTCCAACATTCTCTGAACAACGAAAGGCACATACGACACTGGCTCGTCCTTAGGTTGGGTTCTGCCGGAAGGATCACGCCACTCCAGCTTCTTAACGCAATTCGTCTCATCCAGACTGAAGAGCATATCTACGGTTCTCTTCTCAGGTGGTATGTCGATTTTTGCGTCCTGTGAGATTGAAAGGTAGTGGTATCCTCCTAGGCTGTCCGGTGTCTCAAAGTCGAGTGCGACTGGTAGGTCGAGCCTTGCAACCTTGGCGGAGCGTGGAATCTTGGTCCTCAGGCCTGCACTAGCCCTTTCAGTAGACCTTAACACTGATGGAAGCTGAGCAGAACCAACCATTACTTCAACAAGACCTTTGAGCTGGTCACCTAGGTTGATCCACAGTCTGCCGTTGTGAATCTCGAACTTGCATCTCACTTCAACTGTCACTGAGATGTCGATGATCCATTCATCATCGCTAGTAGCTGCTGATCCTTGCACGGGCAACGAGTATGTCTTCATGACGGGCACCAATACTTGAAATATGAGAAGAAACAGAAGGAGTGGCGACAGCGTCTTGGCGCGCATCAGATGCTTCTCCGAAAACCAATATAGTGCGTCGAAACGCTATTTATTTGAATCGTAATGCTCAGAGAGATACGGATCATAACCGCGCGGAAAATCGTGTTCTCGTTCGTCATAGGCATCGTACTAGTTCTGCTTACAGGATTCTACAACTCTTCTTCCACAGTTGGAACACCCGTTCCCCTACCAGGAGGATACGTGTGGAGTTATGGATACCCGTTACCATGGTACAAGACACCAATGGGCATACCCGAGGTGACAGTTCAGGTTCCAATACATCCGTTGCTTGGAAACATGAAATACCTGCTTGCCACCAATTTCGCAATAGATCTGCTTTTCTGGTCTTGCATCTCATTCCTCCTAGCAGGATTGGGTTTCTGTCTTCGAGCACGGAGTGCGGCAGTCAAAAGAGCCGAGGTGCCAAAAGAGTAGAAAAGAGTATTCCCGAGAGGCGCTGAACATTCTGAAAGAACCCACCGGCATGATGATCTAAGTCTTGAAGTGCATTACAACTTAGTTCAAAAGAAACACTCACTGAGAGGTAGATGTATTTCATATCAGCTAAGTTGCTGGATTAACTTAGTTCATAGTACAAGCTATCTGTACCATCCGAAGTACTGCTTCATGTTGCCAAGTGTCTTGAAGTCTTCCTCACAGACGCAGTCCCTTCCGTTCAACAAAGCAGAGCCGCACAAGAACGCTGTGACTAGCTCAATGTTCCGCGGCAACCCGGAGAACTTCAGAGAAGCTAGACCCTGCGCCTGATCGCTAATTCTCTTCCTGAATCCTCTGAAATCCCACTTCACAGGTCGCCGCTCTAGCTCAATAACATCCACATCAATGTTCTTCAGCTTCTTCTTCTCCCAGTAAGGCTTCCACTCTTCCCAGTCTGTCTTGAATCGAAAAGGAACAACTCTGTCAAAGAACGTTCCTAGAAACTGGCCCTTCAGCTTCCCTCTCTCATCTATCAACAGATACTCCGGAATGTTGACGAGCAGGGCGAAGTTCTTCGCTCTTCTATCTATTGTGTCGGTGTTTGTGAGAATCTGCGCGTGTCCATCGATCAAGTTCTTGAAGAACGCAAGAATTCCTGCGATTCTACGCCTCGGATAGGCTCTGATAATGTCTTCAATATCGTTTAGGCAGAAGAGTCTGTAGTCCAGGTCCTCATATTTCTTCTCTTTGTGAATATGGTATTCCGTGATGGACCCGTCGACAAGAATATGGGTGTCCTCTGGAAACATTGACAGCACGTCTCTAAGAATCTGAGTCTTTGCCTCCCCAGGAGGACTGATTATTGCCGTTGAGAGAGCGATCTTCAGGTTTTCAACCTGAGTTGATGCTAGGGCGACGGACTCAAACACTCCAAGGTCTCCGAATCGATACTTCTCCTGGAACTTTCTGTGAACAATCTTAGACTGCTTTAGCGGATCGTTCATACTCCCAGATCCTCCTCTCAATTAAGTCAACGATGAAGTCGTGACGAGTGCGTGAAATCGGAACTGTTTTGATGAACTTAATCCAAATCTCTACCGGAATGTTGAGCAAGAATGATACCGTGTCAGAGTATTCTCGGTATCTAGGTTTCCTGTGTGCCTTCGATTGCTTTTGCTTGCGCTGCAGATTCAGTTCTTGGCCGAGGTTCCTCTTCACGCTGCATCAGCCCGGTAGATGGTCCTCAGCCTGACCTCTGGTTCCTCGAAGAGTTTGTTCCACTCGTTGAGTCCGGAAGCAATACGGGCCCGGTTGAAAGCCACTCTCTGACAGTCATCGCCAAGCAGCATCTGCAGCTTATTGGCAAGCTCCGCTTCAACCGGAGGAGTGATCTGGACATAGAAGTGCTGACCTTTTCGCCGACTGTTGCACTTCCCTACTGAAACAACGTTGACCTCGTATCGTTGGCATATGGTAAGGATCAGCCACAAATAGTCACGCATCCAGTCTCTGCGCAAAATGAAATCCCTGTCGATTTTCAAGACGCTGACCTTACCGACGGCCACGTTTGCGGCATCTCCGTCTCCTCTTCGCATAGCTCAACGTCCTCAATGGCAATGGGAAGGCCTTCCATTCTCTGCCCCGGTACTGCATGCTTCTAGCCTCAACTGTGATCGTGTTCTGACCTTTGATTGCTGGTTCTTCTCGTTCGAAGCTGATTCTTATCTTTCGTTTACGAATCCATCT
>CAZJUU010000114.1:0-5674 GCA_964549295.1 uncultured Candidatus Bathyarchaeia archaeon | reverse complement strand
TCTTCTCAAAATACATGGGGCAAGATAGTGCCCAGATCGTTTCCAAGAAATAGTTCAACAGCCAACTCATTCGAACAGAGCGAGTTACCTGATATACGTCTACGAAAGGCTAACAAAAAGGATCGCAGACGACTAGTCAGACTTCTAGCGGAGAATGGCTTACCGTACGAGGATATCTTGTCAAGGAAACATTGCATATTCATTGCAAACACAGAATCAAGCGCTGTTGGTATTGGAGGATTAGAGATCCATGAGAACTATGGGTTACTGCGCTCCTTAGTCATAGAGAAACCGTTTAGAGGAAATGGTTACGGAGCGTCATTGTGCAACAAACTAATGGACCAGGCTAGACTCCATGGAGTTGAAGAGGCCTACCTCCTGACAACAACAGCCGAGCGGTTTTTTGAGAAAATTGGTTTTGATAGAGTCGACCGCAACGCGGTTCCTCCGGCAATACAAAACACTACTGAGTTCAGAAGTCTTTGCCCTAAGTCCGCGGTCTGCATGAAAATGAGAATACGATGAATTCAGTTCGATGATCTATTCTCACTTGATCATGCGGTCCATTGAATGCTTTCCAAAAGAATTGTTCAGCAAGCAGCGCACCAGTTGTACGTAGTGAACTAGTCTATTCTCAGTCTGTGCGGTGACTGGTGACCTTTTACCTTTCAGGCTTCGACCAACGTCTCTGTGCTTCTTACCCCATCTATCGAGTTTATCTTTCCCGAAAGAATCCTGACCTGTTGGTAGTCGGACGCTTCAATGAAAACGACGACGTCGAACCTTCCGTACGCTATGAACGCTTTACGGACCTCCTTGAGTTCTCTTACAGCCTTCAAGATCTTCTCAGTCCTCGTAGGCATCGTCTTTGCTAATATGCAAGCGTTCAACATACTAAACTTGGACCTCCACAAGGCTCTCTGTGAATATGACTCCCGCCATCTTTGATATCTTCACTATTGCCGGCCCCAACATTTTGTAATCCGGAACCTCCAGATCCATGACGGCGTCGAATCTGCCTAGTACGGGAAAGACTCTCTTTGCTTCTTTGATTTGTTTCAATGCGGATACAACTTCGTCAAACTTCCCTTTTTCAGATCGTACAAGAACGCAGGCTGATACCATCAGACACCCTCCCACAGAGGAATACTTCGGTTGGTCATATTAAATGATCGTTAGGTTGACTCACAAAAAAGCTAAAGAAGAGTTCAACAACATCTTGGCTCATAACTAGGTACTAAGGAATACGAAATGAGCGAACCCCGCGTGAAGTTGAGGTGCCTCCAGTGCAAAGCGAAATTCGACAGCCGCTACGATAAGCTTCCGGATGTTGGAATGTACAGAGAAGGCGAAGTATACAAGAATTTCATATACTGTGAAAAATGCAAGAAACGCGTAGACGTCAAAGTTGTGGAAGTCAAGTAATCAGTCGGATACTTCTTCATTTGGACTTTTCCGACGAGTGCTAGTTCTTGTGGGTTTCTCTGAGACTCTTGTAGTACGTGCAGTAGCTTTTCAATCTGCAGACTTCATGTCTTGGACCAATCGGTTTGCAGATTGTCTGTCCGAAGCTCACAAAGACATCATTCAAGTCCAGCCAGTATCTTTCTCTGACCGTTTGCCTCAACCTCATTTCTGTTTCCTCAGGAGTCTTAGTCTTCACCAATCCCAGCCTATTCGAGATTCTGTGCACATGTGTGTCAACAGGAATCGCGGGTCTCTTGAAAGCGTAGACTAAAACGCAATTGGCAGTTTTGCGGCCTACAGATGGTAGTTCGAGGAGACTTTCCATCCTGTCTGGAACCTTGTCATGGTAGCTGTCCACAAGAATTTTGGCAACTTCTTTGATCCTCTTGGCTTTTACTCTATAGAACCCGACCGGTTTGACCAGCTTTCGAATCATCTTCAGATCGCCTTGGGCTAATTCTTTTGGAGTATGATAGACTGAAAACAGGTCTTGAACTGCCTGACTGGTTTTTTCGTCTCGTGTTCTATGAGATAGAATCGTTGCTATCAGAATCTTGAAAGGATCTGTCTTCTCCTCCCTGCTAACCTGTCCCAAAGTGGTCTCGGTGAATCTTTGCTCTTTCATAGTCCTTGTCATTCTCCTGAGAATCTCGGGGAAGCTTATTCGCAAGAATCAATTCCTCCAGCGAACGCTAGTGACTCAGTGGAATCATGCGTTCTTCCATAATTCGTTTTGAATTAGTGTCGACGTCTATTTGGTTGTTTCCAGAGCTCTCTCAATTAGCTTCTTGATTTTGTCTCTAGGTATCGTGGTCTTCTCAGACAGCATAGCTGAATCTGAATCTATTAGTTCTTGTATCAAAAGTATGCCTGCGTCACCGAGTTTGGCTTGAGTTCTGCTATCTAGCGTCTTAATGATTGTCACAGGATATAGCCTCTTTTCTTCGATCAGTTGTTCCAGAGAATTCTGTTGAGGAGATTTCCAGCAGATGTGATCTATCTGCGCACAGTTAGCGTATCTTTTCGCGTGGTCTGAGAGCTTCGTATTGCAGATCACCATTGGTTTATTGAATGGAATATGGTTGTAACCCATTTGGAAACCATGAACAAGATCTTCGAATGTGGCCCGCGACTGCAAGAATATGTCCAGACCAGTATATGTGTGAGGCCAGCGATGATGCTTTACTTCAACATATGTCGTTTCATCTTCCTTGCTTGCGATTCCATCGATCTCGTGTTCAACACATCTTCCTCGCACTATTTGGGGCCCTTGAACCTTGTATCCCAATGCGGAGAGTAGGCGAACAACGAACTGTTCAAAGTCGGGTTTGGGTCTCAGTAAGCATATAGCCTTTCTCAAATCGACCTCATACTTAACCTGCGGGCGATCGTCTGCTATGTAACGGTAGATCATTTCGAGAATCTCTTTGGTCGATATGCCCTCATAGAGTCGTGATTCGACCTCACGATTCACCTTCTCTGCTGTCTCTCTCGTAGCATGCAACCTGAGACATGTTCTAATCACTTTTTCACGGTCAAAGGGTCGTTTGGTACCGTCAATCTTGGTTACCGAGACCATGATTTCAGCAACTCACACTCGGCTAGGGAATTTCAAAGCCTACAAGCCTTATCTCGCCGTTTTTGATTTCGACGTACATGTTCTGCTTCTCAGCATTGGAGACTCAAAACATCCAAGGTTCGCAACCCCATTATCTATGAAAGGCCTACGGATCAGCTCAAAAATGAGGTTCATCAAACTTCACCCATCAATCTGTATGCGTGACGGATGTATAAGTCATGTACCGGCCAACCTAAGAGTCCCGTGAATGCTATGCTTCCAATCAATCGCTTTCTATATGAAATGCTTCGACGAAATTGTTTTGTTCTTTAACCAACAACTAGTAGTACATAAGCTAACGATGGGGATGGTACGTGATGGCATCTTTGAGGTTCGTATCTAGCAGCGCAAATATTGTTATGCACTATATTCAATCTAGGCACTGGTAGAACTGATTTGGCAAAAGACCCCGTTTGCGGCATGATCGTTGACGAAAAAAAGGCGATAAAGAGAGTTATTGGCGGGAGATCCTACTACTTCTGCAGCGAAAGCTGTGTCAAGACCTTCGAATCGCCAGAGATGGAGCTTCGCAATCTGAAACGTAGAGTGTACGTAGCCATATCAGGAGTTATGATCTTGGCAGTTCTCCGCGCCGCAGCCTACATTGCACTAGCCTTTGGAGCAGTCTTGATTACGTGGGCGCCTATACCGCAAATTCCGACGCTCACTTGGGGTCTGATCCTCTTCTTTATCACGACTCCCGTCCAGTTCATCGGCGGATATGCATTCTACAAGGGAGCCTACCACGCCATCAAGAACCGCGTTCCCAACATGGACTTACTGATTGCGATTGGTACGTTAACGGCGTACGTCTATAGTACGTTCGTAGTCTTCTTTCCGGGAATTCTCCCAGTAGCCCAACGGGATGTGTATTTCGAGGTGTCAGCAGTCATCATCGCCTTCGTTATCCTTGGCAAATACATGGAGGAGGCAATTAAGAAACGGAGTTCAGCGGCGGTTCGCAAACTGCTAGATCTTAGGCCAAGCATGGCGACAGTGGTAAAGAATGGGGAGGAGGTTGAGATTCCAGCGCAGGATGTTCAGGTCAATGATCTGATTATTGTCAGACCTGGAGATAGAATACCAGTGGACGGGGTTGTTGTTGAAGGCTACTCATCAGTGGATGAATCTATGATTACGGGTGAAAGCGTTCCTATTGAAAAGAAGGTTGATGACGAAGTAATTGGAGCCACTATCAACAAGGTGGGGATGCTTAGGATAAAAGCGATGAAGATTGGAGCGGAGACAACTCTTGAACAGATAATAAAGATGGTTGAGGAAGCTCAGGCTTCAAGTGCTCCAATACAGAGAATCGTCGACAGAGTAGCATCTTTTTTCGTGCCGGCTGTACTGATCGTCGCTGTGGCATCCAGCATCGGATGGATTCTACTTGGGGACAACACATGGGCGCTTCTTTCCTTCATAGCTGTCCTAATTATAGCGTGTCCATGCGCCTTGGGAATAGCTACCCCAGCGGCTTTGATGGTTGGAGTCGGCAAAGGTGCAGAGATGGGTATTCTGATCCGAGGCGCCGAGTATCTTGAAAGAGCCCAGAAACTGACGACTGTTGTCTTTGACAAGACTGGCACTCTAACAAAAGGCGAACCATCCGTAACAGATGTGATCTCCGTTTCTGAAATGAGGGAGAATGAGGTTCTGGGATACGCAGCCGCAGCGGAGAAAGGATCTGAACATCCTCTTGGGGAGGCCGTTGTGAAGGAGGCAGAGATGAGAGGCCTAACGATTCAAAAGATCGAATCGTTCGAAGCTATTCCTGGAAGAGGTGTCAGAGCGACTTTGCTGAGCGACACTATATACTTAGGAAATAGGGGGCTCATGAAAGACAACGGAATAGACTATGGCTCCGCTGAGAACCGAATGACTCGCTTGGAGGAACAGGGTAAGACAATAATGATGGTGGCTGTGAACCAACGAGTTGCCGGAATTGTCGCGGTTGCCGATACCTTGAAAGAGTATTCATCGGACGCCGTTAGAAAACTGAAAGAAATTGGAATTGAAACAGTGATGTTGACGGGAGACAACGAAAGGACGGCTAGAGCTATTGCGAAACAAGTTGGTATCGACACCGTTATCGCAAGTGTACCTCCTTGGGAGAAAGCCAACGTGATCGATCGACTCAAGAAAGAGGGAAAGGTTGTTGCAATGGTTGGCGACGGAATCAATGATGCGCCAGCGTTAGCAAAGGCGGATATAGGAATTGCTATTGGAAGCGGATCCGACATAGCGAAAGAAACGGGCGGGATCATACTCGTCAAGGACGACATAAGAGACGTCGTGACCGGAATCAAACTCAGTAAGGGTACTATGAGAAAGATAAGGCAGAACCTCTTCTGGGCTCTCATCTACAACACTGTGGGAATACCTATAGCAGCCGTTGGCCACTTGAATCCAATAGTAGCGGCAGCTGCGATGTCTTTGAGCTCTCTTTCAGTAGTGACAAACTCAGCTCTGCTCAAGAGATTCAAAGTAAGTATCTAGGGAAGATCTCCGTAGAAAAGTGGTTCATATGACACAAAACTAGGAACGTTACACTGAGACAAGAACACGACTCATGATGAATTAACAGTC
>CAZJUU010000113.1:0-5830 GCA_964549295.1 uncultured Candidatus Bathyarchaeia archaeon | reverse complement strand
GAGCAATTGTCCAGACGATAAGTGTACCCAGAGCCCAAGTAGCTGTAGGTGATGCAGCGGTTTCCGCCAGCGCCACTGCCGATGGACTCTCCAGCACGTAACCAGCTGTTGCTAGAGTTGTTGCCACCACGTAGTTCACTGCCCATGATGCATAGATGGCAATGCCAAGGAATTGTGACCAAGCGAAGCCCCAGTTCGACATGAATCCAATTGCCGGATGGAGTATTCTACCGTTATAGATATACTCCCCTCCTGAACGTGGCATAGTCCCGGCTAGCCATCCATATGTTCCGACATTGAATACCGTTAAGATCGCTCCAAGGAAAATCATTTGAATGAAACTAGCTCCCGGAAACAGTCCGCCAACGAAGAGCGGGGAAACAAGCACACAGATGCCAACAGAATAGCTTAATACGTCGAAGGCAAACGTGCTCAGAAGACCGAACTCTCTGATTAGGCCCGATGTCTTCCTTACAAAGAGCTTTGGTTTCTCTTCCAACGACCCTTCCCAACAGTAGATTTGATTTTGACCGTATTTAACGGTTACGTGTCAAACAAGCCATTTGACAAGCTCAAGCCAACTCGAAAACAGAGTTACGATTTGGTACAAGAGCTCCCCAAACTTGATGCGCTCCCTTTTCCGCCACTTCACTCGATCAGTTGAATTCTCTTTCGCTTTCCTTTCTTCGTCACGTACACTCCTTGCTAGACCATAGTCCCGCCTTAAACCCGACCAACGCTTTTCTCCGTTTGGACAACCTCATCCCAGTTACAAAAGCCGCTGAATCTTCGGCATGCTATAGATTCATTGATGTCTCTTCCGATCGCAGACTCGATAGGGACAGGGACATATCAGCCCGCAGACCCAGTAGCTTAGTCCTTGTTCGGAGTTGAATCCGATCACCGCTTCTGCCTGCAATTCCCTACACCATCCAAAAAGTATGCCATTGCGAGCATCCACTTCTTTTGGGTCCACTCTGCAAAGCTTCGCAGCATCTGTTAGGGCCGAAGTGACTCTTGAGTGAATCTGTCTTGCCAGAAAATGAACATCCTGACGAGTGAGCCTTAGCCTTGTCGCGATCTGACTTTGCGTTAAACCTTCTCTTGTCAAATTCCAAACCTGAAGCTGACGACGAGTCAAGTATGCGCTATGGAGACCAGAATCAGTCGATATTGTTTGGAGAAGATTGTCCTGTGAATGACTTGAACCAGAACCTGCCATATACAATCATTGAGTGCGGGTATCGGTATAGATTTTTTGTTTGCTTATGAGCCGTCCACCCTGATGTGTCAGTGATAAGAATCCGCCGAAACTTCCTGCTACATCCAAGATGACAATGCCTCCAATAGCCAACCCTCCAATTCTTTAGCCTAACTCGGTGGCACAGGCGAACCAAGCTGAAACTGGCTTAAGGAAAATTATCCGACAGCCCCCAATGAAACTACTTTGCTTGTTGTAAACATCCAAAGCACATATGGTCTTACGAGAAGAATGAGACCGAAAGCGTAGCAACTGAAGTTGAATGTTTTTTTCAGGGCATCTCGTAGTTTTTTGTCCGAGTGCGGTCCGGACGATGACACGGGAATCCACACACCAGTGCAATGTGAATGCAGTTGTTCAACGAAGCAAAGTTGAAGAAAGGCTTATATGATCTTCAACTGGAACCTAACTGATTTCACATCAGAGGAAAAGAACACTGAATCACACAGAGGATCTGTTCTCGGAGTTCACACGGGAAGCAGTTCGAATAGTCGAGGAAGGAAACAAGAGAAGGGTAGTCCTACGAATCTTGGGCGCGACCGCTGTCAGACTTCACTGTCCTAGGTTTCAGTATCTATTCGAGGAAATGGAACGGAGACCTACAGACATAGACTTCATGGCATATGGAAAAGATAGGCCGCTATTGAGAGACTTTTTCAAAGAAATCGGGTATGAACCGGACATTAGGGTTATCACAACTCACGGGTATAGGAGGCATATCTACCATCAACAAAAGAAGGACATTACGGTGGATGTTTTCTTCGATAAGCTCGAATTCTGCCATACAATAGTATTTTCAGGGAGACTCAAAATCGATAGCCCGACTGTTCCTCTCGCGGATCTGCTGCTTGCAAAGATGCAAATAGTCAAGCTGAATGAAAAAGATGTAAAAGATGTGATCATACTCTTGACGGAGCATGATATTGGACAAGCGAACAATGAAATGATTGATGCCGCCTACATCGCACACAATCTCTCAGATGACTGGGGATTCTATTACACGTTCACTACAAATATGAAGAAAGTGGCGGCGTTCGTGAAAGAGTTTGCGCCTCTCAAAGAGGAAGAACGTGCGGATGTTTTGGCCAAAGTGAATTGGATGCTGGGTGTAGTTGAAGCTGAGCCGAAGAGTTTCAAATGGAAGATGCGTGCAAGAGTTGGTACAAGTACCAAGTGGTACAATGAGGTAGATGAGTACATACGCTAGTTGAAGTGGAAGGCGAATAGACCCTGTCGGCACATTTTTCCCCAGAACAGCCTTGTGTCAAGGTTGCATCCGTACAAATGGACGTCGTATACGGCGACGTGGATGAGACGGCCTCCAAAGTCTGCACTTGGATAGAGAAGGCCGCATGCAAGAAAGTCGATATAGTCCTCTTTCCTGAGCTTATCCTGTCAGCAGGCTACGCATTAGGCGAAAAGTTCTACAGAGTTGCCGAAACAATACCTGGTCCCACAACAGACAAGATCGCCGCGAAAGCTGGGAAATGCGGGGTTTACGTTATCGCGGGGATAGCGGAAAGAACGGATTTGGACGTTCTCCATGACTCGGCCGTTCTGATCAGTAGAAGTGGGGAGGTTCAAGGGGTATACCGAAAAACGCACGTCTTTCCTTCTACAGAGAGTATCTTCGCCAATGGTAACGAATTGCCGGTTTTCGAAACAGACTTTGGTCGGATAGGAATATTGATTTGTTACGACCTAGAGTTTCCTGAGACAGCTAGGGCTATGGCTCTACAGGGAGCGCGAATCCTTTTCCACCTAGCCGCAGATTGGCCTGAAGGTGTTCCTGGCACGCCTGAGCGTCTCTTTGAGACAAGTTTTCCAGCACGTGCTCTGGAAAATCGTATTGCAGTTGTCATATCAAACCGTGTTGGAAAAGACCCTGACCTCAAAAGCTCCTTTTACGGCCTGAGCCGAATCATAGGAAGTGAGGGCCAAGTAATAGCTGAGGCTCACGGAGAAGAAGAGATGATAACTGCAACGCTGGACATGTCCGGAATGCGGAAAGAAAGAGAAAGATACAACTATTTTCGAGACAGAAAACCTCATCTTTACGAAACAATATGCAAACCTATTCTACATGACATTTCTTGAGACGAGCCGTCGGCTTTCAGGTAAATTCAGAGTTCTATGAATGACGCAGTAAGTGCTTGAATGAAATTAGTCCATCAATTTGCAAGCAGGCCCAACCTCTTTCCAGCATTAGTTCAAAACTAGTCACAGGAATCACAACATACATATTGTCTTTCAATGGTTGTAGAAAATCCAAAGCGTCTACTTACATTCTAGGAAGGCCATGACCTTCGATAGATTCCACAAAACAAGATTGTTTATTTGCCCTTAGCCCTGCCACTTGATTCATGTTCTTGTGAAGAATCACATATTATGAATGATTTGAATCGCACTGTATGTTCCGAAATTTCAAGTAAGTTTCCTGGAGTTCACAAACGGTACCAACACATTTGTGGTGCCATACTACTTGTTCTTCCCCGTCAGTAGAGTGACCATGATCCCTTTTTGTACATGCAATCGGTTTTCTGCTTGTTGATAGATTCGGGTACGAGGATCGTCGAACATGTCTGCACTGATTTCATTCTCTTTGTAGGCTGGAAGACAATGCATTATGATAACATCTTTCTTGGCATTTTTGACGAGTTCCTTGTTCACTTGGTACGTCGCGAAAACACTTTTTATGTCAGCTTCTCGTGCTCTTTCTTCTGGAACATCATAGGCAATCCAAGAGTCCGTGTAGACCACGTCTGCATTCTTTACAGCTTCAATCGGGTCATGTTCAATTACGAGTTCAGCATTGGTCTTCCTGGAATCTTCTTTGGCCCAGTTCCAGTATTTTTCTTGCATATGATCGAATGTGCTGGGTAGTTTGCTCCTAATATTGGGATCATCATAATCTGGGCAGCCCAAAGTGAAGTTGATTCCCATTTTGGCGCATCCCATAGCCATGTCTTGGGCTGTATTTCCCGATGGTTCTCCCATGTACGCCAGTTTAAGTCCCTTCAATTTCTTCCTATTTTCCAGTATCGTATATAGGTCGGTTAGTATCTGTACCGGATGTGCTTCATCACTCATGCCGTTTAGGACTGGAACTGTTGCATGCTTCGCCAGTTTCTCTATGGTGCTGTGGGCGTAGGTTCTGGCCATTATTATGTCTGCCATACTACTGAGAACCGTTGCTTGATCTCTTACGTCCTCCCCAAATATTATGTCAGCTGACTCCTTTGGATAGGCCTTGAGCATCATGGCATGTCCTCCAAGTTGGGTCATGCCCGTTTCGAAAGAGACTCTGGTGCGCAAAGACGGTCTCTCAAAAACCATTGCCAATGTTTTGTTCGCCAACAACGGAGGTCGTCGTCCACGTTTCAGTCCCTCTTTCAGCACTCTTGCTTGACTAAAATATTCCTTAATCTCGTTTGCATTCACGTCATGAGTGCTTGTAATATGCTTCAAAAGCATCTCTCATTTCTCCAGTCAGATCGAGTTCACTGATCGAGCATGCTAGATAAATCTACTTGTGAATTTCTGTTCCTGCTTCATCAATCATCAATTCAGTTGCCTTGGATAGCGGACCGATCCTAGCTTTGATGCCCCCCCATTCCAAGAATCGTATGCACGCTTTCACTTTGGGTAGCATACTACCCGACAAGAAATGCCCTTCTTGCATGTACCTTTTAGCATCTTTGATAGACATGCTATCAATGTCCTTCTGATTTGGCTTGCCAAAGTGCAGTTTCACCTTTTCTATGTCTGTGAGTATGTAGAACTCGGTGGCCCCAATAGCTTCAGCCAATCTTTCGCCTGCTAGATCTTTGTCGATGACTGCAAAAACTCCTCTTAGTTTTCCGTTCTCATCTTTCATTACTGGGATGCCCCCGCCACCAGAGGCAACTACAAGAAACCCAGTGTCCACCATAGATTTGATAGCCTCTCCCTCGAGGTTTCTCAGTGGGTCAGGAGATGGCACGACGCGTCGGTATGGCTTTTGAGCAGAAGGCTTCACCTTCTTGATTACGAGTCCTGAAATCTTTTTTTCTAGGTATGCTTTTCCGGGTTGCGGATCAATGACGAAACCCCTGTTTTTGACCATAGCCTGTGCTTCTTCTTCATTGTAGAAGTTTCCTACAGGTTTCGTGGGATCCAAGAAATCTGGGTCATTGGCATCCACAAGCACTTGATTAGTCACAGCGAAGATCCAGCCTCTCTCAGCCATCTCTCTTCTCCAGTCAGTACACTCCAGAAGCATGTTGTGGATGGACTGGGACAGCATGTATCCTATCTGTCCCTGCGTCATGGCTCCCACAACATCAAGCTCTTGAGGAGGCACAAGCTTTGCACATTCTTGTTGTTGCAATAGAAGATTTCCTGCCTGCGGTCCATTGCCGTGTGTTATGACCACTCTATCATCCATGTACAGTCTTCCTAGCACTTCCACTATCGTTCTAGCACTCCTGGCACAATTCGCAAACTGCTCTTGCGTGGTTCCAATCTCATTCGCTTGTTTTATGGCGTTGCCACCCAAGGCGATGAGTATTCTTCTGACCATAGAATTTG
>CAZJUU010000112.1:0-5854 GCA_964549295.1 uncultured Candidatus Bathyarchaeia archaeon | reverse complement strand
GAAAAACCGAGGTAACCCCTCACCTTCTTTTTTTTTGACGGAATGGTTCAAGTAGAGTGTACTAGACCAAGCCGAACCTAAGGAGCACAGTGTTGTCCTTTCTGTCATATGTTCTGAAGCGATGCCTGCAAGCGATTCCTACAATTATTGCAATAATCGCCTTCACATTCCTGCTTGTACATTTGGCGCCCGGAGACCCGGTTCTCCGTTTTGTGTCGCATGTCGGCGTATCCGAGGAGTACCTGAACACACTAAGAGCTAAGATGGGACTTGACAAACCTCTCTACGTTCAGTTTTGGATATACTTCACAAACCTTCTCAGAGGCGACTTCGGATATTCCATGTTCTACAGGTCCCCCGTATTTCCAACTCTAATGGAGGCGCTGCCGCGCACCATTCTCATCATGGGTTTCGGGTTGGTGCTGGCTGTAGTGATAGGCATTCCAATAGGTGTTGAAGCAGCTAGAAGACCACATTCGAAATGGGACTACCTTACAACATCGCTGTCTGTCGCTGGCTATTCAATACCAGTATACTGGCTTGGACTGGTTGTCATAATAGTTTTCTCTGTGTATTTTCGTCTGTTTCCGTCCGGGGGCATGACGGCGCCCGGGTCAACTGCCACTGGCCTCAAAGCCGTCGTGGAAATACTACATCATATGATTCTGCCTGGGCTGACGCTGGCAGCTTCGCAGCTCGCCCTGATATCCAGACTTGCGAGGCAAAGCACTCTTGAGGCACTCAGCGAGAGTTACATTCTGACCGCTAGAATGAAGGGGCTGAGTGAGCGAATCATTACCTACAAGCACGCATTCAGAAATGCTATGCTACCTGTTGTCACGATGATAGGATTGCAGATTGGGATATTCGTTTCATGGTCAGTTCTAACTGAGATCGTGTTCAGTTGGCCTGGGATTGGCCTGCTATTGTGGCAGAGCCTGATGGCACGGGATTACCCGATGCTGATGGGCATATTCATAGTGATTTCGATAATGGTCATAGTTTCAAACCTGGCAACAGACCTCGCATATGCCAAACTCGATCCAAGAATAGTCTACAAGTAGGGCAAAAAGAGCAAATGAGCGCGAGAATAGGTATAGGCATTGGAAAAGAATCCGTGAGAGAGTTCTGGCACAGATACCAGAAGAACAAAGCGGCTGTTGTTGGACTAGCTTTCGTGCTATTCCTCTGTTTCGTTGCCATCTTGGCTCAACATATCGCTCCGTACAGCCTCAACGACGTTACAGGAGAGACCCGATCTTCCCCTTCAAAGGAGCACCTCTTTGGAACAGACGAGTTGGGCAAAGACACCTTGACAGGAGTGATATGGGGATCCAGAGTCTCACTTCTGGTAGGCATCCTAGCAGCCGGGTTTTCCACTATCATTGGGATGCTAGTGGGGATAGTGGCTGGTTACTATGGTGGCCTCGTAGATGATTTCCTAATGAGATTCACAGAAGTGGTAATGGTGATACCCATATTCATTGTTGCCGTTCTAGTCATCGCCTTCTTCGGCACATCTTTGCTCAACACTGTCATAGTAATCTCTGTGTTGCTATGGCCTGGAACTGCTCGAGTCGCAAGATCCGAGTTTCTACGATTGAAGTCCATAGGATTTGTTGAAAGTGCAAGATCCATAGGAGTAAGTAACAGACGTATCATCTTCAGAGAGATACTGCCTAACGCTATGGGCCCCATTATCGTCACGTGGACTCTTGACGTGGGTTTTGCAATCTTGCTTGAGGCGGGTCTGAGTTTCATTGGTCTCGGCGACATCAACTTCCCAAGTTGGGGTTTCATGCTGAGAAAATCTATGACGTTTCTAAGCCAGGCATGGTGGATGAGCTTCTTTCCAGGGTTCGCAATATTTCTCGTCGTGTACGCATTCAACCTGGTCGGAGACGGTTTGAATGATGCACTGAGTCCAAAACTCGAGAGACTGGAAGAATCAGGAGAAGAAGAGTGAACCACAAGGAACTTCTGGACATAAACGATCTGAAAGTGCGCTTCTACACCTACTCAGGTTCTGTAAAGGCTGTGGACGGCGTGGACCTCAGCATAGGAAAATCAGAAGTCGTAGGAATTGTAGGTGAATCTGGTTCAGGGAAGAGTACTCTGGCATTCGCTGTTATGCGACTTCTTCCGAAGAAGGCAAAGATCACCTCTGGAAGCATCGTCTTTGATGGGAGAGATCTGACCAGACTCAATGAAGATGAGGTGAAAGAGATTCGAGGAAGAAAGGTTTCAATGGTCTTTCAGGACCCTTTGAGTTTTCTCAACCCTGTAATGAGAATTGGAGACCAAGTGGCCGAGTCCATAATGATGAAGAAGAACATGGACAAACAACACGCCAGACAAAATGCGATGGAGCTCATAGAAAAGGTTCGGATACCTAGAGCCAGACAGATAATGGACGAGTACCCACATCAACTCAGTGGCGGAATGCGTCAACGTGTTCTCATAGCTATTGCAATGTCCTCTGATCCCTATTTGTTGATTGCAGATGAGCCCACCACCGCTCTTGATGTGACTGTACAGGCACAGATACTGAGTCTGCTCAAAGATGTTTCTAGAACGACTGGAACGTCCATCATGCTGATCACGCATGACCTTGGCATAGTTGCTGAGACATGCGATAGAGTCTACGTCATGTATGCTGGCAGGATCTTCGAGTTCGCAAATGCAGACGCTCTTTTTGAGAATCCGCTTCATCCCTACACGATCGCTCTACTAGATTCTGCGCTGAGTATCGAACAATTCAAAGAGAACCTTGTTGGAATAAGTGGCGACGTACCCAGTCTCATAACTCCTCCTTCCGGATGCAGATTTCACCCTAGATGTTCAAAGGCAAAACCGATCTGCTCCAGAGAACAGCCTAGGCTGAAGCTTGACGACAAGGGACATGGCGTCTATTGCTGGTTGTACAATGGGGAGGAGTAACATGACCGCTCTTGTTCATGCAGAAAACGTAGAGAAGTATTTTCCCACAGGAGGATCATTTCTAAGAAAACGTGAGTATGTTCGTGCCGTCGATGACATAAGCCTCGAAATAGGTCGTGGAGAGACACTCGGTCTGGCAGGAGAGAGTGGATGCGGCAAAACAACGCTTGGAAGAGTTCTACTCGGACTGATCGAAGCCACATCGGGCCGAATATCTTTCGAAGGGAAAGACATACTTAAGATGAGTAAAGAAGAACTTAAGGAACTTCGCAGAAATACTGGCGTAGTCTTCCAAGACCCGATAGGGTCTTTGAACCCTAGGAAATCGATAAGACAGATACTTAGTCTCCCATTTCAGGTCCACACCAAGTACGATAAGGATCACGTTGAAGACGAAATCTCAAACCTTTTGGACCTAGTAGGATTGAGTCCTCCAGAAACCTATCTGAACAGGTACCCACACGAATTTAGCGGAGGTCAAAGACAGAGGATCGGAATAGCACGGGCAATAGCTCTTCATCCCAAATTCATTCTCGCGGACGAGCCAGTGTCATCGCTGGACCTATCCGTAAGAGCACAGATCCTTGGACTGATGAAGAGGATACAGAACAATTTCGCTCTCTCGTATCTGTTCATTACACATGATCTTAGCGTCCTAAGATCGATTAGTCATCGAGTTGCAATAATGTATCTAGGCAAGATAGTGGAACTCGCTGGCGTGGAAGAACTCTACAATAATCCCATTCACCCCTACACAAAAGCAATCCTTGCAGCAACACCTATTCCTGATCCCAAGAAAAAAAAGAAGGAACTAATGCTCGGTGGAGATGTGCCAAGCCCAGTCAACCCTCCACCGGGTTGCAGGTTCCACACAAGGTGTTGGGCAAAGAGAGATGATTGCTCCGCGAAAGAACCTACACTTGTGGACGTGGGAAATAGACATTATGTCGCCTGTCACGTATCAAGATAGAAAAGAAGATTGCTGAAAATCAGCCTCCACAGATCCCTGTTCTTCAGACTGTAGACACAGTTGTGCCCTACTGCTCCACTCAATTTTCCTCGGCACCGATAACATATGAACCAACGCAAGGCGTTTGCAATGCTCAATCGTCAAAGGACGTTCCTAAACGCAACATATGCTGTTGATCTACTGCGCGATATCTGAACTAGATCTGAAGTATGGAATCACCTTGGTGGAGAACAGTTCCACCATTCTGTCAACCGTTTCACCGGGTGTTGAAACAAAGAATAGCACCACATGGCGAAGTCCTGATTTCATGTAGCACTCTAGACGTTGGATACAGTCGTCTGGTGTACCCCAGAGCGCGACCTTCAAAGCGACCTCGTCAGGAATTTCCTGAGAGAGCTTTGCTTGGACCTCCAGATCATCCTTGATTCTACTTTTTATGAAAGGCTGGCGTTTTCCTGGATGATGAACTTGGGGAGCCGATATCCGCAGTATGTCCGGAGACCAAACCAACCAATTCTTTACTTCTTTCTTTACAGTCTCAGCCGCAATTGCAGGATCTTTGGAAACTGCCGTCACAAATATATGAGCCGGATCAAACTCGGACAATGATCGTCCATTCTTCTCAAGAGTTGGCTTAATCGAGCCGTTCAGGAATTTGTCGTATGTTTCAGGCGTATGGTTGAAAGGTATCCAGCCATCCGCTAGTTCACCTGTCATCTCAAGCATTTTGGGGCCGAATGCAGGAAGGTAAATTGGTGGATGCGGCTTTGTCTTGGGCCTTATCTTCAAATAGGCTTGCCGCAGACTGTAGAACTCTCCTTCATACGACGCGGGGTTCAGATAGCTAGCAGTCCACAGAAGTTTCAGTATCTGAATAGTCTCACGCAGTTTCTTGTACACGTTTGTCGTCGGTATTCCGAATGGCTCATGATTGATTGTTTCTCCTCCTCCTATTCCATAAACTGTCCTTCCATCAAGAATATTGTCGACCGTAGCTGTAGTCTGAGCAAGTTTCGCCGGATGTCTGCTCAGAGCATCTATCACAGCCGTTCCTAGCTGAATCCTTTTCGTATTGAGCCCCACAGTGGTCATCAGGGCAAATACTTCTGGAAGAACTAGTTCAGGACCACCCTCAAAGAGGACGTCTGTCATCCAAACTGAGTCGAAATTGTTTTTCTCCAGCAGTACACTCCTTTCTATAGCTTCAGGAATTGAAAGATTGAATAGTACAGAACCAAATCGCAGTTGCATATTCTACGAACCAATCATTAGCCCGATCTGAACGGTGTCAGATTCAGCACTTCACTTTCGGGGGTATGCCCTATCGGGAGGTCTGAAACCATAGTTCGTAAGCAATTCAATAATGATTCCGAACTTGGCCTCAGTATCGAGATAGTACCAAGAGTCCTTCTCCACCTTGCCACTCTGCAAAACTGCAACTCCCATCTTCTTGAATTTCTCTAGGTCGGCATCTATATTGTCACTTGTGTAGGCTATGTGATGCAGACCTTCACCTTTCTTGTCCAAGAAATCTTTGTAGATTGAGTTTCCTGATACAGGCATCAGAAGCTCAGTATTCAGATCTCCGATCATAGTCTCTGCCCCTATGAACTCATGTTTCACCGGCTTTCCATGATACGTAGTCTCTCTAGTGGTATTGGGACCGTAGTCCCAAATGTTCCAAGGGCCAATTCCCAACTCCTCCCAGTAGAACTTCATCGATTTCTCAATGTCCCTGACAACAATAGCGATTTGGCTGATTTTGTTGAGATTCACTATCATGAGAACGATCACTCGATTTCGTGTACGCGCTTGATCCGAATATAAGGTTTGGCCATTAGTCGCAGATTCGACACAAATACCATTCGATCCGCAGACTATATGCAAACTACAGAAGCAAATTCTCGAAGACGCCTATGGATAGAAAGCATAGAAAATACTGAC
>CAZJUU010000111.1:0-5901 GCA_964549295.1 uncultured Candidatus Bathyarchaeia archaeon | reverse complement strand
AATCTCCAACAAACTTGATCGCATTGCAGCCCAGATCATTTCTGATAACTTCAAATGACTCCTCCATCTCAGGTTCGGAAGTTGGGGGGTACAGTTTGTCCTCGAATCGATGTCCGATTATATAGTTGACTCCTTTGAATTTCATCTCGATCTTCTTTGGAGGATATAGGGCCGCCCGATCAACAGGCAGAACGGCCGTAGTAGAGTCCTCCTTCATCCCATCGGAAACAACTAGCTTGATTTCGTGCCCTTTCTCGTTGCCTACAGGCAGTCGTCCCCAATGGTGAGTCGAAGAATTCAGTAGTTTCCATTCGCCTGTTCCATTGTATCGTATGTACCATTTGGAGCTGATTTTTTCAAGCGGTGTTTCTGGGTCTGTGGATTCATTCGTGAAGATGATGAGATCTCGGTCTGTTGGTGCAATATACTTCAAGGTCCGGGTAGGTGTCCGGTAGATGAAAGCTGCTTTGGGCGGCCTATTGAATAGACCTAGACTGTAGGCCACACCGCTAATCACTGCAACAAAAACCGCCGCCACTATGATCTTGTGTAATGTGCTCAAAGCTCTGCGATTCACAAGCAAAGCTACCGGCTCCCTATCTTAGAAAATGAGGCTGCAAGCGGAATCGCAATCATGCCTGAATAAGGAGATGATGCTGGAGTTGAGCTACTAGTCTCAAACATGATTCGATCCAAGAAATAAGGGTCGGATATTGCTTTCCGATAGGCTTCTAAGGCTTCAGGAGACGAGTCCACACGCCAATCTCTTTCGCCTTGAGATTTCTTTTCCTCATGGAACCACATTACAGCCTTTATGTTGCGATACTTGGTTTTGATCTTGGTCAAGGCATCAGAGATCCAAGAGGCTTTGTCACCTGACACTCCTGGCATTCTTTCCTGAGAACAGCTTATCTCGGTGATCATGAACGGTTTGTGTGAATACTTTGTGTAGACTTTTGCGGGGTTGTGATTTTCGAATCGTGTCTCAAAGTCCTGCCACGCCTTCATGATTCCGGATTCTGTTTCGAAATAGCCGAAATTGTATATGAAGCATCCAACCCAGCCCACATACTCATCGCCAGGATAGTAGTTCTCAGATGAGTTCCACGGAAGGTCTGGGCCAGGGTCCGTGGTGGTCCATAACCATTCGACATTGCTGACTTCTTGCTGTTTGAAGATGTTATGAATGTGCCTCCAAGCGTCAACGAATCTTTCTGGGCCATCTGGTTTGAGAGGGTGACCGTAATACTTGTTTAGATCGTCTGCTTGACGCCAAGATTGGTTGCTGTATTTGCCAAAATTGTTTGCTCCACCCCACAGCATCCATTCGCCATTCATTCCATATCCTGGATTAAGCAGAATCCGATTGCCGAAAGCTCTTGCGCTTCTGGCCCATTCGGTTAGGTAATTGTCATACTTGCCATCGATTATGTCCTGAAGCTTGATGGGAAGATTGGCTCTCCCAATAGCAGGATTATGTAACGCAATATTCCAGCTCAAGACTAGGATCATGTCAAACTTCATCATGCTTTCTAGAGCTTTTGAAGGAAAGCCGTAGCCCCAAGCATAGTAGACGTTTCTCATCGCCAGCTTCTTGCCAATCATGCTTTCGAACTTGGTGATGTCTTCGTGGCCTGCCCAGGCTCCCAAGTAGCATCCATTGGTCGGCACCTTGACTTTACCCATCATCGAGAGAATCTTCGTTGGACTACTTTGAGTGATGGTCGTGGTGGCCTGCGAGCTGGCAATCGCAGTGACTGTTTGAGTTGTAGCTGGTACTATTGTCTTCCAGTTGTACGCAAGAATTGATCCTAAGACAAGAACCAGAGCTATGATGAATGCGCCGAGGATCTTGGCCCTCAAACCCGGCCTCTCTCATGCGCGATTCTGCGCTTCTTCACAAGGACATATGATCCAGCCACTACGACTGCTGCAGACACCAGTATGAGTGGCCAGTGCTCTTTCATACTGGAACTGATTGCCTCCAAGGTTTCTCTTGTTGCTTTGTCGGCTGCTTCCTTTGCACGAGTAGCAATATCAATGGCTTCTTCGTAGTTGCCTCGCAAATACTTGTCCTGCGATTTTTGCAATAGTATCGTCGCATCATTCAAGCCGACTGTTCTCCGTTCCTTCTTAGCAGCTTCCTGAGAAAGCTCTGCGTCACGCATGGCGGCCATCGCGCTGCTGTCGAGCTGGATCTCTTTCTCAGTCCTGACAGCCACGACATTCCAAAGAAAGAGTCTTGGGACTTCAAACTCAATCATTCCATTCTGAAGCATTCGAAACGATAGTTCAGCATATTCACAGGAGTCGTCTGGAGAGCGGCATTCTACTCTTCCCACCCTGAAGTCTTGAGGAAGCCTTACTCGAACTGGAAGCTTCTCTTGAGGCCTGACAGAATCGTCTTTGAATTCGTAGTTGTCGTTCACAAGATGGATGATCACTCGTGGAAAAGGCTGTAACTGTTCAAAGCGATTGATAGACACCAGTCTCCTACCGTCAGTTCCAAGCTGAGGCCTGTTTAACACTGATCTTACCGCATTCGTAATCATTCCAAGGTTTGTTTCGTCATCAACCCCATTGCGGATCACTTTCTCCCAGTAGATCCTTTCAGGTTGATCAGGGAAGCGCACGATTCTTGAGCCGCCAATGCGTGCGAGTCCACTTAGAACGTTCTCTTTTCTCTTGACGTATTCCTCGTTTCGCGTAGCAACTTCGCCGCTGGCGACTATTGATCCTCCTCGGGTAACAAATTCCTTGAGCGCTTCCATCTGCTTGTCAGTCACGCAGTCTACGTTCGGAAGCACTAGCACGTCATATTGTCTCAGGGCTTTCAAATCAGGCTGATCTTCATAAAGGTCCGGGTGGCCAAAGAACACTATGTCGTACGGTACGTGGCTATCTTCCAATGCTCTTGCAAAGCCATGGATGGACGCGCGTTGTGATGTGCCATGCATACTGAATAAGGGAGAGAAACGCCAGAGAAAGGAGGGAAGGGAATAGACAACTGCCACATTGGCTCGTGATGTTGCGCCACGCAAATAGCGTTGATTCTTCCAAATGAATTCCAAGTACTGCTGTAGATCTGCTGGAGGATTGGCGGTCTGGTACTCAGCTGTCCAATCAGAGAATTTGACTTCCCTCATGACGCCTTGAGCGTACGCCTCCGCCATTGCCAGCTTCTTCAGGTTGCAACCTTTGTGAGCGAGAGTCTTGGGTATGTCTAGTTGCCAAGTTGGATAGGCCCAGACAGGTTTTTCATAGGCACCGGCCACTCTTGCGAATTTGTAGATAGGCTCCAGCCGGTAGCTCGGGGACCATTCAGGAACATATGAAGTTACGGTAAAGTCCTTGGTAGATGTTTGTACCCGGATCATATCGAAATAGTTGCTGAGAAGTAGACCGTACAGTTCCAATGTCGAGAACATTGTATAGCCGCCCATTGTACTGAGAGAGGTTACGAGAGCCACGTTCTTCTTCAATTCCTGAGCATAATGTCTGATTTGCGAAATCAATTCTCTGAAGAAGCTGATGAATGTGAGGCGCTGAAACTTAGTCCACTCCCGCATAAGCGCATCTTCGAAGACCGGGCTCCTTGTAGAGATCGTTATCTGAGAACCGCCAGGATCTCCCCGCTTCACGTCTGACTCAGACTTCGCGTATTTCGACAATAGATAGAGGGACATATCAAAGGCCTCAACGTCTTGAACACCTAACGAGAGTAACGTCGCTCGGTCAAACTTGCCTTTCAGATATGTTCTAAAAGCCTCGGCGGCCCAATGCGAGAAATCCCCTGTCACTGAAAAAGGCTCCATCTCGATATTGTACCAAGCCAGACCGTCTGATCCAGCATCAATGAGCATTTTTGCTTGTTCCACCTGCCAGCTGAGAAAGTTCGGATTGTTCAATGACATCGATAGCAGATTGGCGTCTGGCAAGGGTTGCCCTTGATAGATGTGCCAGTGGCCACATGGTTCCCCAAGAATGTTCTTTGCGGCTCCTCCATGAATTGGGTCTGACATCACAGAGCCGTTTGTATATCTCCATTTCTTGGACTCAGGAAGGCTTGCATAGTACTTCGTAAACTCTCCTCTCTCGACCTCTATGGAAAGAAACGAAAGCGCTTTCACATTTCTCTCGTGACAAGATTGGATCATCTTCTTTGAAGCATCTGACAAGCCCTGAGGATGCCACCAACCAACACTATCGATCGCATCAAAATGAAGGTCAGCCGCGCTCTTGACGTAAAGATCACTCCGCCAATGTCTTGCATCTCCTACTATCAGGACTTGCTTCCACCAGTCTTCCTGCGCGGATGCAGGACTGGATTCAGGGAATGATCTGCCAACGCTATTGAAGACAAACAGCATAGCAACTACGGATGCGAGAATCTTGGTTTTCACACTCAGTGGCCCCTATCTCTATGTCACAGGAATTGATATAAGGGATTACCGTCAGATCTCAAGAAGACTCTTGAGTGCAAAGGCACTGCCGATTCACTCGACGGATTCGGCGGTGACCCGCTGAGAACGAAGCTCTTGTACATAAAAAACCTTGGATCTCTCGAATATGGGTTGGATGATCCTTCGTATCTCAGTAATCCATAAGAAGTTGGGTCATCTGCTGCTTTTTGTGACTTGTACTGGTAGAGGAAGAATCCGTCTACTCCTAAGTTCTCGAGCATTTCTATTGTTTTCTGAAGCACTAACACTTGATTTGGAAGGGCCCCCATTTCGCTGGAGAATACTGATTTTCCAAACTTCTTGAGATAACGCAGCTTTGATGGAAGCCAGTTCTGGCTATCGTTATCTAGGTAAGTGTGCATCGCGATGATGTCGATGTCAAGCTCAGCCCACCTTATTCTATCAAAGGAAAATTCTAGACTAGAAACTTCACCTGGCGAAGCGGCATATGAAAGCTTCAGGTCTTTTCCATAGGAGCGACAGGTTTTGAGTAATTCCTTTAGCCAATAGTTCAACTTATTCAGATACACTGGATCGTTCAATCTGATAGATGCCTCATCTACTCTTTCTTCAAGAGTTGCCGATTCGTATATTCCAGAGGCGAAAAGCGTGAGCGAATTGCCAACCATGAATACGATTCTTTTGCCAGTCTTTTCGCTTAGGGCTTGAACCTTTTTCGCAAGATTGCCTGTTTCAACAACGGTCTGGTTGATGTTCATGTCTTGATAGACCGGAGATGCTATTATGGTTTCAAACCCTTTGGCAATTGCAAGCTCGGTGCATTTCAGTACCTTACCATCAACATAGCTGAAGTACTCTCTTCGTGACGGCCAACCTTTGTAGTCTCCATATATTCTAATTGCATTGCAACCTAGTTCGTCAAGGATTATCTGTAGATCTTCTTCCATTTCCTCGTCATCCGGGGACTTGAAGACAGAAGATAGAGGATCGCCGAGTCTGTAGACCACACCTTTAACTGGAATGGCTAGTTTCTTTGTAGGATGAGCTGTGCTCTTGTCGACTGCGACGAGTTTCTCTTTTGAGGCAGTTGCTTTACCATCGCTTACAGCCAGCTGAACAGTGTGATTCCCAGCAGAAAGAATTGCCCAGTGATCCTTGGTTGTATTGACCTGTTTTCCATCTATGAACCAAGTGTATGTCAGAGGATCATTGTCGGGATCGCTTCCTTTGCCTGTCAACTTGGTCACAGCGGTGTCGACGGGACGGATGTATTTTGGACTGACATCAAAGTCTGCTGTCGGAGGTCTGTTGAACAGGCGAAGCTGGTAGGCTGCTCCTGCTCCAGCAAGAATCAGAATGATGATGATTATGCCGAGGATCTTGGCCTTCAAGGCCAATTAACACTACAGGAAGGTTGCGTAGATCTCCATAAGAAACTTATGATTCACCAAACATGTGGTTCTTTCACTTTTCAATC
>CAZJUU010000110.1:0-6046 GCA_964549295.1 uncultured Candidatus Bathyarchaeia archaeon | reverse complement strand
CAGTTCAGATCTCTATGCGAGAAGAAGATCTTCCTCCTTAACTGAAGGTGAAGTTCACCGGTATGCTTCTTTATCCTCTCAAGAAGCTGGTCATCTATCGGTTCAGTTCCAAACTGTTGAATGAGCTTTTCGTAGTCTATTACTCCTGTGACTTCCCAAGGAGTCACAATCATGTTCTGGTTTGTCAAACTAATCTACTCTTGATTTAGACAGGTCGCAATCGCAACGGCCACTAGATCGAATCGAAGGAATTTCGAAGGTACCACTTGAATGTGAACTTAAAGATTTCTGCAACTGCTTCTTGTTGGAATCATATCTAAGAAAATTACTTGAAATTTGTGCTCCGATAGGTTTTTAGGAGCCTAGTTCAGTTACGTTGGCCCAAGTTGTTTTGAACGGGATATTTTCAGCGTCAGATGACCGGATGCGGATGCGAAACAGTCGCTTGATTCCTGATGGATCCGGAGATCTGACGGGTGATAAGCAAAGTGATGTATGAAATCAGATGGCATGGTAGAGCAGGTCAAGGCATCATCACGGTTAGCAGATTACTCGCCTACGCTGGCCTTTTGGAGAAGAAGCATGTTCAAGCTTTTCCCGAGTTTGGGCCAGAACGAATAGGCGCTCCGATGACTGGTTTCACCAGAATTTCAGACACCCCCATCGAGGTTCATAGTCGCATATACGAACCAAACGTGGTTGTGGTCTTGGATTCGACTCTACTCCAAATAGTGAAGGTTACTGATGGATTGAAGAAAGACGGCACATTGCTGATCAATTCAGCCAAGTCAAGTAAGGAAATTGAGAAGGAACTTGGTCTTGCAAGTGAACATTGCTACACGATAGATGCGACTAAGATCTCATTAGATATATTCGGCAGTGGAAAGGCTTTCAACACTGCGATGCTCGGAGCATTGATCAAAGCGGTTCCAGCAGTGTCAACGGAGTCATTGACCAGAGCCATGAGAGAAAGATTCTCAGCCGAATTGATCGACAAGAACCTTCAGGTTATGGAAAGAGGAATGAAGGAGGTCAAAAATGTTTGACAAGAGAAAAAGTTCCACTGAGTGAAAGAATGAAGCTTCCTTGGAAGAAGACCCCGATCGCTGGCGTAATATTTGAAGCAGGATCTTCGGTGGAGTACAGAACGGGGGATTGGAGAGTTACAAAGAAGCCAGTGATAGACCAAAAGAAATGTATCAAATGCTTCATGTGTTGGATATTCTGCCCGGACTCAGCAATCATCAGGACCGAGAAAGGCGTCTCTGAGGACTATGAGCACTGCAAGGGCTGCGCAATCTGCGCTGAAGAATGTCCGGTAGACGCGATTGCAATGGTGAATGAGTGAGATGTACAAGAGCAAAGCACAGTATGATGAGGTCATAATTCCATACCAGGGAGAAGGCATCACCGTGAGACCACAAGAACTGGTAGGGATGAGTGGAAATGAAGCTGTGGCGTACGCGACCAAACAGGCTAACGTCGATGTTGTCGCAGCGTACCCGATTACCCCTCAAACGATAATGGTTGAAAGATTCAGCGAATATGTGGCGAATGGTGAAGTAGACGCTGAATTTGTCTGCGTCGAATCAGAGCATTCAGCAATGTCAGCCTGTGTAGGCGCGAGCATAGCTGGAGCTAGGGTAGTAACGTCAACTGCGAGTCAAGGCCTTGCATTGATGCATGAAGTCATGTACTTAGCTTCCGGACTCAGATGCCCAATCGTAATGATGGTATCAAACCGTGCACTCTCAGCCCCAATCAATATACATGGAGACCATTCGGACATGATGGGGTCAAGAGACTGCGGATGGATCCAAATATACGTTGAGAATCCTCAAGAAGCATACGATTGGACCTTGCAAGCACTCAAGATTGCGGAGGACCCTGAAATATCGCTTCCAGCCACAGTCAACCTGGACGGCTTCACAGTATCTCACGCAATGGAGGACCTCAACCATCTAAGCGATGACCAAGTCACAGGTTTTCTGCCGCCAAGGAGCCCAGTCTACAGATTCGAACCTGAGAATCCCATAACGGTTGGAGCCTTAGCGATGCCCGACTACTATTTCGAGGTTAAGAGGCTGCAGGAGGATGCTTTGAGAAAGGTTCCTCAAGTATTGAGAAAAGTCACAAAAGAGTACGAGAAGGTAAGTACAAGAAAATATGGGGAGATAGAGACCTTTGAGATGGATGATGCTGAAACAGCGATCCTATGCATGGGAAGCACCGCTGGAACCGTGAGAACAGTCGTCAGAGAACTGAGAGGAAAAGGAAAGAAAGTTGGCGCCGTGAAACTGTGGTTGTATCGACCATTTCCATCTGAAGAACTTCTTTCAGTCATATGCAACCTGAAAGCCTTGGCTGTAGTGGAGAGAGCCATCAGCTTCGGAGCTCCCTATGGAGCTCTGGCTAGCGATGTTGCTTGCGTCCTTCAGGACTGCAAGACAAAACCGAAGATATTCGACGTTATATGCGGGCTTGGCGGAAGAGACATTTCTCCTCAGGATATTCGAATGGTATTCGACGAAGCAGATCAAGTGGCTCGAACAGGAATCGTTCGAGACCGAGTCAAGTTTCTAGGAGTGAGAGAATAATGGTTGCACTGAGAGATTTGCCAATTGAAGAGCTGTACGCTCCGGGACATAGACTGTGCGCTGGATGCGGCCCGTCTATCTCAATGCGAATGATGACAAAGGCCTTCAGAGGACCCACTGTGATAACAAACGCCACTGGATGCGTTGAAGTCTCAACCACGATTTACCCCTACTCGGCTTGGCGAGTCCCTTGGTTGCATACACTCTTTGACAATACGGCAGCCACTGCCAGTGGCCTCGAAGCTGCGTACAAGGTACTTCTTAGGAAGGGCTATCGGAAGACGAAAGTAGACGTAATTGCCGTAGGCGGAGACGGAGGAACATTCGACATAGGAATACAAGCTCTCTCTGGCGCATTGGAAAGAGGCCACGACTTCGTCTACATTTGCTACGACAACGAAGCCTACATGAACACTGGAATACAGAGGTCAGGAGCCACTCCACCAGGAGCAGCCACAACAACAAGTCCAGCTGGAAAGGTTATTCCAGGCAAGCGGGGAAGAAAGAAGAATTTCGCCGCTATCTGCGCAGCCCACGACATAGAATACGTTGCAACCGCATCCATAGGTTTTCCGGGCGATTACATTGACAAAGTGAGAAAAGCTATAGAAGTTGAAGGCCCAGCCGTCGTCCATGTTATCGCACCATGCCCACTGGGATGGCGGTCGAATCCCGCTGAGACCATAAAACTAGCAAAACTAGCCGTTCAGACAATTATGTTTCCACTCTACGAGATAGTCAAAGGAAAGTACAAGCTGAACATGAAAATAGCCAAACCAATTCCAGTCTCAGAATACATGAAACTTCAGGGAAGATTCCGTCACCTGTTCAAACCTCAACTCCAATCAGAAATAGACGCGATTCAAAACCAAGTCAATGATCACTGGAATAGAATTCTGGAATTCTGTGGAGAAAAAATCAAAGCCACAGCATAGATTGTGCACAATCATCCAAGGGCAGAACCCCTACCTTTCTTCCCATATTCATTCTTCTCTTTGAATTCCCCCTCAGGCAAGAACAGAAATAAGTAGATCCACTAGACTTGTAAGTGATGGGTGTCGAAATCTGCTGAGGACAACGCTTCTCTCGATGATCCTTGTTACCGTGGTCGGATTGATGAGCAGTGGTTTCACGGTATTGGCCCAATCTGCGGATGACAAGCCGAGCTTGGCTGAGGCGAACCCATTTGTGATTGTTCTTCTGGTAATCGGAGGATTGGTCAGCGTTGTGTTATCAGTGCTCGCCCTCCGGGCTCTTTTTAGAGCCAGCAAATACCAAGAAGACATGTAGGGTTTTGGAAACTGAACTGCTTGAAGACTACTTCCAAAACAGTGTCAACAGACAGTTGGAACGTCTATCCCATTATGAACCTGTGGCCTTTGACACCCTTCTCATCTATGTTGATCAAGACTGCGCTCAGTGTTCCAGTAATGTACTCGCTTCCCGGATTAATTATAGGAGTCTTGCCTATTTTATCAACTCCTTTGCATTCATGGATATGTCCGTGAAGACCTAAGAGAGGTTGATACTTCTCAATGAACGCTTTGACTGCGGTGCTTCCAACTGACGTTAAGACAGTGCCTCCTCCTTTGTACACTATCTTAAGGTTCTCGTCTACTTTGGGTGCAGAATCAAGTTTTGTATCATATGGGGGAGGATGCGTATGCAGAATGAAGTTCTTCATATCTTTGACCTGACCAGCAATAGCATCCAACTTCTTTGCAAGTTCTTCTTCACTGATGTCACGAGGGCATTTCCAAGGGGTCATATTTGAATATCCTGTGCCCCCTAACTGATGAATGTCGTCAATGTCGTATACTTTGCTCTCCAGATTCTTGACGTACGAAGAGCCATTGATAATGTCGTCAACGTAGAAGTAGTCGTCGTTTCCAGGCATCATAAAGAACTTGATATTTGTATTGCCCAGCTTCTCTTCTGCAAGCTTAACCCATTCAGTCATTCTTTCACGAATCTTCTCATGAAATATCTTGTTGACTTCTTCTGTATCCTTGTAACCGCCCGATGCCTTATAACTTTCATATTTTTCCAGTGTTGTGTAGAACGTGTACATTCCAACCGCCTTTGCATTGTCCTCAACCTTTTTCAAATCAGTCTCAGACTTTATCTTAGCCGTTGTGTCGGGAAGAATTGCTTCCTGAGTTCCATCTGGTTTCTTAACAACGGGCACTATGAACTTTCCAGTCAATTCACTAACCAGCGCCACATCAACCTTGTGCATAGTGCAGGCTGTAATGAGTTTCCTGAAACAAATATCTGAGCCGTGAACATCGGACGCGAAGATTATTCTTGTCATGACCATAGCTAGTAACCCGCGTTAGACCTTTCCAGTTTTGCTTAAATGCCTTTCGAATGTAGAACTCTTAATTGACGCTAAATGTGACACCTTAACGATCCGAGGACGTGCTGAAACGTGTCGTTTAGTTCCTTCGAATCTTCCGGGGGACCATCAGCCACCAATACAAAAAATCTGCCTGAACTTTCACAGTGTAAGAAAACCGCCTGAACCTCATGTTCAATGCCGCTGGCAAAGATTGGGAGCACCATATGATAGTCCCCGGTTACGGCTCTGAAATGATTCTCGAACGCTTCATGACCATTGACTGTGAGACTTCTCTGGCCGAGCGACTTCACACCCATCCTACTATGCTTTTTTTCCTTCCGCATTCTTCCAAGGCTGTCCTCGGCCTGTTCTTTAGGAGAACCATATCTGGATTTGGCCTTCGCAAGGTCCCCCCAGCCCATATAGATGCAAAGAGGCGATTTTGAAGGGCAGAAAATTACGCTTCCATCATCCTTCCTAGATCCTTGTTTGAGTCTCACCTCCCACTCGCTTGGATACTTACTCTCGATATCGTAGATGGAGAAGTTGGAAAATCTCAAGTCTTTCACTGAACTACTGGGACTTCAGAAAAATGGAGAAAGGAGTATCGGTGATTGGCCTATGGAAATCCTCTCGGTCCAAGGAGAGCATACGCGGCGAAAGCCAAGATGTAGATAATGATAACCGCGACAATGCCTGCTTTTTGACTTCCTGTCATGTAGTACACCAGTATTGTTGGGCTCTGTCACGCTTTTTAAAGCTTGTCATGAGCCCGGGCATAGGTTCCACAAGTCATAAATAGATTTTGAACAGCTCATTTCAAAGTGGAAAATCTGGTGGAAAGTTATGGCCGTTGAAGCAACTGGAGAAAAGAAGCTTTTCGCAAGGAGAGCCTCAGGACTAGTCAGAGTGATCGGCCCCTTCTCAGCGCTCGCCTTCGGGGTTCACAACACGAGCTTGTCATACAGCGGAACAATAACACTGAGTTGGGTTACGGCGCTCTTTCCAGGCGTCAACGCCTACTGGGTTCTGTTGATCGGTGGTATCTGGTGTGCGATTCAGGGCACGAACTATGCTATGGTCGGAACCTTGATGCCCAGAGCCGGAG